>JBEANP010000039.1:0-14293 GCA_041165385.1 Pseudomonadota bacterium
TAGGGGCCAACACATCCTGAGTCGCCGCTAAATCGGGCTGCTGCTGACGCTTGGAATCTGCCACCGCGGATGGCATACCTTCGTCATCCATACCGCCAAACATTTGCGTCGCTTCAAAGTCTACAGTTTCTATCAGCTCTATACCCGCCATCTCAAGGGCAGGTTCTCCAGGAAGCGTCTCTACAGTTGGCTCTGGTCTTTGTAGCCGTTGGGTTGCCAAGGCGTTAAAACTTTGCGTACTTTGAAAATCTGGTTGAGGCGTCAATAGGTCAACCAAACGTCCATCCAAACGCAACGCATCCGCAGCACGCCGAAACACGCTAGAACTCCAATGCTCCGCATTGCCACTTTCAATATCGTCCACCCAGAGCGCGAATGCGCCAATCCCTTGGCTACAAAGCGCAATGAGGTCTTCGCTAACGGGGTGTTGCTCGGCAAGCCAACTATTCAAAAGCTGTTCAAAAGCCCATGCAGATTCACCAAATTCAGTCAGTCCGACCATGCGGGAACTGCCTTTTAGTGTGTGAAACGCTCTGCGAAGCGTAGTCTGCTCACCCAAATCACCGGGGTTGGCAGCCAATGCACGAATTGCTGATTGCGCCGTTTGAACAACCTCTTTAGCCTCATCCAGAAAAATATCTAGAAGCTCTTCGTCGTCCTCTTGCAAATCCACTGCTGCCAGTTGGCCCTGCACTGCAATCGGTGGGAGCTCAATCTTTGACGCTGCAACTGGCATAGGCTGAGGCACTTGCATCGGCGCAACCACCCGCTCACGCCCCATAAGCGGTCTAAACTCACCAACGGCTTCGTCATAAACAAATAGCTGTTTGGCCAATGTGCGCTGATAACTAAGCATGTCAATGAGGAACCCCATAGCCCCCAAACTATTGCCCAGCTTCTCAAAAATTCCCATTCGCGACGACTCAGCGTCGACTTCTTCCACCAGAAATTTCTCCACACTGGCACGCATACGTAAGGCTGCAACGGCCGGCTGGTCAAGCCCCAGTACAGAAAAAACACCACGCATTTGGGAAAGGCGATTCGGCACTTCACGCAGAGGAGATTTATCCAAAGGATTGCGAAAAAACTGATCCAGTGCGGCCTCTACCTCCATCAGCGTGGAACGCAACTCATCCATCACACTGCCCATAGTCTGACGATCGCTTACCCGGCGATAAAGTTCTTCCATCCACGACTCCATCGGCTCGGGCTCGGCACCAGTACTAACGTGCCGCAACCGCTGCGCAAGGCGCTCACTGCGCTCCGCCAATTGGTTATCAGTGGGGTCTAAATCCTCATAGGCTGCTTCCAAATACAAAACAGCCGTTGCCACTTCTATTGCAACTGGCGGCAGGGGAGCTACGCCTGACCGAACTGTTACATCAATCGCTTGGGTCAATGCACTGGCCAATGCTGCGCTTTCTGGATGCAACTTGATCATAGACTCGGTCACTGCTGCAAATTGTTCACCCGCAGCTTTGATTCGATGGATATCGCCGCCAGCCAATGCGGACCATGTTTCAGCCGCAGCTGCAATACGCTTACGTGCAAGAACCAAAACGGCAGGGTCAAACCGGCCAAATTGCTCAGTAGCGTAATCAACAGGGCTGCTCAGCTCCGCCGCATATGCGCTTCTAACAGCGCTTAGCGACGTCGCTCCAGCCTCAGTCGGTACCGCTTGTCTACAAAAAAACACCAACTCTTCTGCCAATCGGTCTGACACGCTGACCCCACCCTTGGCCAAAGAAGCATATTGCTGAAGGATGCGAGAGGCTGTGCGCTTGACATACACGTCATCCGGCAGTAACCGCATTCCCACAGCCTCATAAAACCCTGCCGCAATGGCCCAAAATGTGCTTATATTCCCTTCCGTTTGCCCCCCAGCAAGCCCCCCACAGATATCTGCGATGCGCTGAGCTGCCAAAGAATCACCGGTTTTGACTATCTTCAAAACCGATTGATCCATAGCAGACCGCACGTCGGGCGAATACGATAAGGGCGGGAGCCCAGAGGGCAACGAAATGCTTTGCCAGCGCCATTCGTATGGAGACAAGTCTGCAGGGTGAACCATGTCTGCACTGACCAACTCCATCACTCCACGGTATTGAGGGAACAGCGCTACCGGAGATGCGTCTTTACCCTTCAGCACACCTTCCAAATACTCGGTAACGGCAAAGCTGGCGCGCTCCAGTTGCACGGCAGCGTCTTCGCTACAAAGCTCTGGGCGCTGCACAAATTTTTGTGCAAGCGACTCCATTGCACGCAAAATTTTCGCCGGTGCAACCATCCCCACCATTTCTAGCGCGCCCACAGCTTGGTGTAATTGCTGCCTAGCAATGCGAAGATGGCTTGCGTCCAAGTCTGTGAGCTCTGAGCCTCGTGCCAGCTCAGCGTCACGCACGAACCGGCGCATAGCCTTGGAGGCGCCATCCAGTGATTTGCGCAACTCGTCGAGTACCCAGGCAAGGGGACCTAAGTCATTCATCGCAGCTTCGTTATCACCGAGCGCTAGTGGGTTCAAAGACATGTGGATTCAGGCTCTCAGTGATTGCGATCTCAAAAGGGGGCGTTGCAGGACGCGTTAGCTAATCTTGAATCGCGAAACAGATTGACGCAGCTCACCCGCCATACGAGAGAGTTCACGCACTTGTCCGGCAGTCACTTTGGTGCCTTCGCCGGTTTGCTCGGTCACCGCAAAAATGTGTTGAATATTCTGAGCCACAACATTAGCCAAGCCTGCTTCGCGCGAGGCTGATTGGGAAATCTGTTCAATCAAGTCTGCAACGAGGCGCGACACCCGGTCAATTTCTGACAGTGCGGTACCCGCGTTATCGGACAACTTGGCTCCTGCCACCACCCCTTGGGTAGAACGCTCCATAGCGCCAATAGCGTCTTGCGTGTCGGTTTGAATGGCCTTTACCAGCGCAGAGATTTGGCGGGTAGCGTCGGCGGAGCGTTCAGCAAGACGCTGCACCTCTTCTGCAACCACGGAGAATCCGCGTCCAGCATCACCAGCCGACGCGGCTTGAATAGCGGCATTAAGCGCCAACACGTTGGTTTGTTCGGTAATGTCGGAAATCAGCTCAGTGATTTCACCAATCTCTTGCGATGATTCACCCAATCGTTTAATGCGCTTGGACGTATCTTGAATTTGGTCTCGAATGGAGTTCATACCGCCAATAGCGCTTTGCACGGCAGCCAGGCCTGATTCAGCGGCTTGCAGGGATTGACGCGCTACCCGGGCAGACTCTTGCGCTTGTGTCGACACATCATTGATTCGCCCAGCCATCTCCACAACGGATCGCCCGGTTTCACGAATTTCATGCAACTGTTCATTAGACGCTGCCAACAGCTCTGTAGACGTTGCATCCACTTCGGCAGTAGTTTGCGCAACCCTTGCCGCAGTACCCTGCACGTTAGCAACCAAAGAGCGCAACTCCTCTACGGTGTAATTCACCGAATCTGCAATGGCGCCTGTAATGTCTTCTGTCACTGTGGCTTCTTGAGTTAAGTCGCCCTCCGCAACAGTTTGCAACTCGTTCATCAATCGCAAAATAGCGGCTTGGTTTGCGTCGTTAACACGCTTAGCTTCTTGCTCTTGACGCTCTGCCGCGACACGCTGGTCTTCCGCAACTACCTGACGATTTCGGCTGTCTTGCAGCTGCACATATGACAAACCGGCCGCACACACCAATGCAAAACCAGCTGCCAAAATGAGTATAAGTAAGGTACTGCCACCAATGCCCGACTTGTCCGCGAGCTTGGACTGCAATTCTTCTAAATTGCGCCGCAATGGCTCGCTGTCAGAAATAATGGAGCTTTGAGCCTCGCGAGCAGCCACCAAACCCTGCAAATTGCCCAAAATTGCACCGGCTTGAATGCGCGTTTCATCGTAGAGTTTGATCAATGCTTGTATTTGCTCGCGTGTTGTAGCGTCCTTAGCGGCGGTCAACCGCAACTCAGCACTGCCATCAAGCAGCGCAAGAGAAATTTCCTTGAAGGTATTTAGGTCTTTACCCAACAAAAACACCGCTTCGGGGCTCACGCCTTCAACTGTCAAGAACTCATTGGAAGATTTGCCAATGCGCTGTGTCAACATTACCAGCTGACCGACTGCTGAGACCTCAACTGCAGGCGCATTTTGCTGAAGTTTTAACGAGGAAATAGTCTCAGCGATCTCCAACAAATCTGAAGATTGGCGGTTGATCAAGCGCAGGGAAGCACCGATTTGCGTCAGGATTTTTTCCTGCCCCATCACTGCTTTGGCATTCTTTTCCGCACGGCTTACCAAAGGCATTACTTTTTCAAGCTCTGGCATGTAATCGTCGTCCAAAGCACTCAACCGCAAGGCATTGTCGCCCTGCTGCAGTCCCATGGTTGTTTTCGCCAAAACCTCAGCGCTTTCAACAACGTCTGGAAACGCTTGTGCACTACCTACCAATGCTTGGGATACAGACTTTGCCAGACGCTGTGACTGCATTAATGACTGCCCGGTTGCCCCCAACTGCTGGGCCACCTTGTCAGATTGCCCCAGCGCGTATATAGCAACACCCACTAGAAAGACCAGCGAGACACCTAACAAACTAGCCAAAATGCGCTGATGCTGCGCAACGGTTCGCAAGCCTAAACCAGGGACACTGATTATTTCCCCGCTGCTCAGCTCTCGGCTGGCTACTTTTGAGGCATCCTCATCGGTGGCAGGTGGCAATTCGGCCAAAGGGGGTCGGTCTGTGGATACGGTGGTCTGCGCACTGCCCCCGCCGCTATCGTCTGGCGTAGCAAGGCTAAACCGCGAATCCGCTTCTGCCTCCAACGGCTTTTTGGTAAATAAGGATTTCAATTGATCAACGACGGACATGATTCAGCCTTAACAAGGAACTAAGCGCTAATACTTAAAAATTGCGGCGTTTGTGACAAGGTTCGCAAATCGATTTCCTGCCAAGTGACACCATCTTTATCTTCGAATTGGTGGCCAAAGTAAGTGGGCGATCCCTCTGGTGCCGCGCAGGAAGACACAAATGCATCTGCACCGCGCAGCCCAGCCAAGCTATCCACTTGCAAGGCGCAATTCACATCTAGTAACGGATTGAGCGTTACGACACAGGCATCTGCAGATACTACCTCCCGCTTTAGAGATTGGCCTGCGCGTATAAACCCAATCAGGTCAACAACGCCGAACAACCCCCCACGGATATTGAGCACACCCTTAAACCAAACTTGTGCATACGGTACCGGCTGCAAACTCACCAAGGGAAAGATTTCGCCAGATTGCCCCAACGGTAACAAAAAATTTGTGTCTGCAGCCCTTACAGCAAGCCAAGCCACAGACATGCCCTCAGTACGAGCTGCCTGTAGCCGGGTCGCCAGTCGGGACTGGAGCTCTCGGAGTGCTTCGCGATTCGCCATCGTTTATCAGTCAGCCCAGCGCTTTGATTTTTCCCAGCAACTCAGTGGCGTCCACTGGCTTGGTGATGTAATCACGGGCGCCTTGGCGCATACCCCAGACGCGGTCGGTTTCCAAGTTTTTGCTGGTGCAAATAAATATAGGGATGTCTGTGTATTCGGGTGTGCGGTTAATGGCGCGGGTGAGTTGGAAGCCGTTTTGACCGGGCATCACCACATCCATCAAGATGAGATCGGGGGTCTCTTCTGCCAACCGCTTAAACGCCTCCTCTGCGTTGTCAGCAGTGCGAGCCACATACCCGTTGCTTTGGAGCAATTCCGTGAGAAACATTTGCTCGGTTTTGGAGTCATCAACGATGAGCACCTTGTGAATAGACATTAAATAGCTCCTTGAGACACTGCACCAAATTGTTGAACGGCTTGCAACAGCTGCTCTTTGGTAAAAGGCTTGGTTAAATAATCTTGGGCCCCGACCATGCGACCACGCGCCTTGTCGAACACCCCATCCTTGGAAGACAACATGACCACAGGTACGCCGCTAAATTTGGCATTGCGCTTTATGATTGCGCACGTTTGGTACCCGTCCAATCGAGGCATCAGAATATCGCAAAAAATAAGATTGGGTTGGTAATCATTAACTTTAGCCAACGCATCAAAACCATCTTCCGCTAGCAAGACCTGATGGCCACCTTGCTTGAGAAAAATTTCGGCACTGCGTCGAATGGTGTTGCTGTCGTCGACCACCAGCACCCTGAAAGGTGTTCCATCGGTACTCACAAGGCTTTGCTCCTCTAGACGCATTGGAGACCGCACACCAAGTACGGCCACACAACAACTGCTTTGCTAAATTTGAACCAACTCAAAATCTTCTTTGCGTGCACCACACTCAGGGCACGTCCAATTCATCGGCACATCAGCCCACGGGGTACCTGGGGCGATTCCGTGGTCAGGGGCACCAGTTGCCTCGTCGTAAATCCAACCACAAATCAAACACATCCACGTTTTAGTATCGGTCACAGCTTATAGGGCCTTCGAATAGAATGCAATCATTGTATAGAGGCATTGGCAGCCAATATTCCCTTCCGTCCAGCAACGCGCCATTGTGGCTGACGGCAACAACAAAGACGCGCTCTCCATGCCAGCATTCACAGCCCCTATTCCCGAAGAAAACACCCTTGACGAAAGCCCTTGCGCATCGGTCATGGTCTTCAACTCCAACGATCCGAGTGGCGGGACTGGACTTACCGCTGACCTTCTGGCTATTGCATCGGTAGGTGCGCATGGCCTGCCAGTTCTAGCAGGTGCCTATGCCCGTGACACCTCAGAGATATACGAGCACTTTGCCTTCGACGACGAGGCGGTCACCGAGCAAGCGCGCGCCATTCTGGAAGACATCCCCGTGCAGGCTTTTAAGGTTGGGTTTGTAGGCACGCCCGAGAACTTAAGTGCCATTGCGGAGTTGTCTTCTGACTACGCTGACATTCCCTTAGTGGCATACATGCCAGACCTATCTTGGTGGCAAGAAGACAAGATTGACATCTACCAGGACGCTTGTAGCGAACTGTTACTTCCACAAACCACAGTGTTGGTTGGAAACCACAGCACCCTGTCACGCTGGCTGTTGCCTGACTGGGATTCGCAGAGAAACCCCACGGCCAGGGACATAGCTCGTGCAGCCAACGAATTTGGGGTCCCTTACACCTTGGTCACAGGAATTCCGCTGCCAGATCAATTCATTGACAATGCGCTTTGCTCACCCACCGCGGTGCTGTGCAGCCACAAATTTGAGCGATTTGAAGCCAGTTTCTCAGGTGCAGGCGAAACACTTTCTGCCGCCCTCACTGCACTGATTGCAAGCGAAACAGAACTGGTAGAAAGTGTCGGCGAAGCACTGAGCTACTTAGACCGCTGTCTGGACAACGGTTTTCGACCCGGCATGGGCAACGTGCTGCCTGACCGCCTGTTCTGGGCCCACCCCGAAGGTGACGATGAAGACCACGCCGAGGAAGCGCAAGAATCTTCCTTTGAAATTTCCCCCAACGACACTCGCCACTAAACACAACATGCCCAAAGCCATGGACCGCAATCAACAACTTTTCGACCGCGCAAAACAAGTCATACCAGGCGGCGTCAACTCACCGGTACGTGCCTTCAAGGCCGTGGGAGGTACACCCCGCTTTGTGCAGCGCGCTCAAGGCGCCTACTTTTGGGACGCCAACGGCAAGCGCCATATTGATTACATAGGCTCTTGGGGCCCCATGATCTTGGGTCATGGCCACCCCGCAGTACTTGAAGCTGTGCAGAAGGCAGCGCTGGACGGCTTCTCGTTCGGTGCGCCCACCGAGCGCGAAGTGGAGTTGGCCGAGGCTATTTTGGAGCGGGTGCCCAGCATGGACATGGTGCGCTTGGTAAGCAGCGGCACAGAAGCCTGCATGAGCACCCTGCGTTTGGCGCGCGGCGCTACGGGCCGCAGCAAGATTTTGAAATTTGAGGGCTGTTATCACGGCCATGCCGACGCGCTATTGGTCAAAGCAGGTTCCGGCCTGGCCACCTTTGGCAACCCCACCAGTGCCGGTGTGCCTGCTGAGGTGGTGCAGCACACACTGGTGCTGGAGTACAACAACGTGCAGCAGTTGGAGGAAGCCTTTGCGCTGCACGGCAAAGAGCTGGCTTGCGTAATGATTGAGCCGATTGCCGGCAACATGAACTTTGTGCGAGCGTCGGTGCCTTTCATGAAGCGCTGCCGCGAGCTGTGCACCGAATACGGCGCGCTGTTGGTGTTTGACGAAGTGATGACCGGCCTGCGCGTGGCCCGTGGCAGCGCGCAAAGCGTGTATGCCCAATCCATCCCCGGCTTTGCACCGGACATGACGGTGCTGGGCAAGGTCATTGGTGGCGGCATGCCGCTGGCGGCCTTTGGCGGCAAACGCGCCGTGATGGAACTGCTTGCTCCCCTGGGGCCGGTGTACCAGGCGGGCACCTTGTCCGGCAACCCGGTGGCTACCGCTTGCGGCTTGGCCACACTGCATGAAATCGGCAAACCCGGTTTTTACGAAGACCTGGGCCGCAAAACACAACTCCTGCTGAGCGGCCTGCAAGCTGAGGCCGACAAAGCAGGCGTGGATTTCTGCGGCGACAGCGAAGGTGGCATGTTCGGCTTCTTTTTGTTCAAAGCCCTGCCGCAAAACTACGCCAAGGTGATGACCACTGACAATACCCGCTTCAACACCCTGTTCCACGGCCTGCTGGACCGCGGCGTCTACATCGCCCCGGCGCTGTACGAAGCCGGCTTTGTGAGCGCAGCGCACACCGAAGCCGACATTGCGGAGACCGTGGCTGCTGCGGGTGAAGTGTTTAAATTGCTATCGAAATAATAGCTACTTACGCATATTCCACGGGCGCTGCAAGTCGATTTGGCAGAAAAAAGCCACCTTAAGGTGGCTTTTTTCTGCCTGGAAAACCCAGAGCTTAGTGGCGAAAGTGGCGCACGCCGCTGAACACCATGGACACGCCACGCTCGTTGGCAGCGTCGATCACTTCCTGGTCACGCATGGAGCCACCGGGTTGGATGATGCAGGTCGCACCTTGGTCAACCACCACATCCAAGCCGTCGCGGAACGGGAAGAAGGCGTCGCTGGCCACCACGGTGCCGGCCAGTGACAGGTTGGCGTGACCGGCTTTGATGCTGGCAATGCGCGCCGAATCCAGTCGGCTCATTTGGCCTGCGCCCACGCCCATAGTCATACCACCTTTGCAGAATACGATAGCGTTGGACTTGACGTACTTGGCTACCGTCCATGCGAACAGCAGGTCGTTCAATTCTTCGGCGGTGGGCTGCTTGGCGGTCACCACTTTCAAGTCACTCAACGCCAGCTCATGGTTGTCAGCGGTTTGCAACAGGATGCCGGAGCCGATGCGTTTCATGTCCACCGCATTGCGGCCTTGCGCCCAAGCGGCAGAGCCGCCGACGGATGCCGAGCCCAGGGGCGCTGGCAAGTCGATTTGCAAGATTCGCACATTTACCTTGGTCTTGAAGACTTCCAGCGCCGCGGGCGTGAAGCTGGGGGCCATGAGCACTTCGACGAACTGCTTGGAGATTTGCTGCGCCGCCACTTCGTCCAGCTCGGTGTTCAGGGCAATGATGCCGCCAAACGCTGAGGTGGGGTCCGTCTGAAACGCCTTGCTATAGGCTTCCAGCGCATGCGCGCCCACGGCCACGCCGCAGGGGTTGGCATGCTTCACAATCACGCAGGCGGGTGTATTGAAACTCTTCACACACTCCCACGCAGCATCCGCGTCGGCAATGTTGTTGTAGCTTAGTTCTTTGCCTTGCAGTTGCTTGGCGGTGACCAGCGAGCCGGGCGCGGGGTAGAGGTCGCGGTATAGCGCGGCGCTCTGGTGACTATTTTCGCCATAACGCAGGTCTTGCACTTTGACGAAACGGCCATTGCTCTGGCCGGGGAAAAGGTCCAGCACAGGGGCCTTGTCGCCTGCGGGGACGCCCTCTTCACCATCTTTGCCAATCTGAATGGCCGATAAATAGTCGCTGATCGCACCGTCGTACTGGCTGATGCGGTTGAACGCGGCAATCGACAGGCCCAGCTTGGTCTTGTCGCTCACTTTGCCATTGGCCTTCAGCTCGGCAATCACGGTGGTGTACTGGGCTGCGTCGGTCAGCACCGCCACGTCTTTCCAGTTCTTGGCAGCGCTGCGTACCATGGCGGGGCCGCCGATGTCGATGTTCTCAATGGCGTCTTCCAGCGTGCAGCCGGCCTTGGCCACAGTGGCTTCAAACGGATACAGATTCACGACGAGGAAGTCAATGGTGTTGATGTCGTGTTCTTTCAGAGCTGCCATGTGCGCGGGGAAGTCGCGGCGTGCCAGCAGGCCACCGTGTACGCGGGGGTGCAGGGTCTTGACACGGCCGTCCAGCATCTCGGGGAAGCCGGTCATCTCAGCCACTTCGGTCACGTTCAATCCTTTTTCGGCCAGCAATTTGGCGGTGCCGCCAGTGGACAAGAGCTTGACGCCTTGGGCGTGCAGCGCCTGGGCGAGTTCAACGATGCCGGTTTTGTCGGACACCGACAAAAGTGCGGTCTGAGGTGCAGTGTGTGGTGCGGTCATAGTGCGGAGGTCAGTAGAGTCAAAAATGGGGTTTGGGAAAAGAGCGCGCGGCCAGGGGCTCGCCCGAAAGTCCAGAAATTGATTCCAGAAATTAGTCGATGAGCTTGTGCTCCAACAGCTTCTTGCGCAGGGTGTTGCGGTTCAGGCCCAGCCACTGTGCAGCCTTGCTCTGGTTGTGGTCGGCCTGGGCCATCACCACTTCCAACAGCGGCTTTTCCACTACGCGCACCATCATGTCATGCATGCCATCGGGCTCGGTGCCGCGCAGGTCTTTGAAGTAGCCTTCCAAACTGGTGCGTACGCAGTCTTCAATGTGTTTCTTGCTCATGCAGCCCACTCCACGGAGGTGCGCATGGCGGTGCCTGCGCCAATATTTGGGGTGTTGTTCATATCCTGCTCCTCTGCGATGAGCGTCGCATCCCCGGCTACGGCGGGAATACGGTCCATCGTCTCGTTCAAACTATCAAAAAATTGTTCTACCGCAGCCACCTGGGCAACGCTGTCTTCCAGCAGATTCATCTGCGCGCGAAAGTTTTCCCCACCGGGCAATGCCCGCACGTACCAGCCAATGTGCTTGCGCGCCGAGCGCACGCCAATGAACTCGTCATACAGGCTGTAGTGGTCGTGCAGATGATCCACCAGCAAGCGCTTCACTTCGCTCACCAATGGCGGTGCCAAGTGGGTGCCAGTGGCCAAAAAATGGGCAATTTCGCGGAATATCCACGGCCTGCCCTGGGCTGCGCGGCCAATCATCACCGCATCAGCTCCAGTGGCGGCCAATACGTCACGGGCACCCTCAGGCGTGGTGATGTCGCCATTGGCCACTACCGGAATAGACAGCGCGGCTTTCACGGCGGCAATGGTGTCGTATTCAGCATGGCCTTTGTAGCCCTGCTCGCGGGTGCGACCGTGCACGGTGACCATCTGCACGCCTGCAGCTTCGGCGGCGCGGGCCAAGACCACGGCATTTTTCTCGGCCTGGCACCAACCGGTACGCATCTTCAGCGTGACAGGCACGTTGCGCGGCGCGCAAGCTTTCACCACGGCCTGCACGATTTCGATGGCCAAGGCTTCGTCCTGCATCAGCGCAGAGCCCGCCCATTTATTGCACACCTTTTTGGCCGGGCAACCCATGTTGATGTCGATGATTTGCGCGCCCCGGTCGATGTTGAACACGGCAGCGTCAGCCATCATCTGCGCCTCTGTGCCGGCAATTTGCACCGCAATCGGACCCGGCTCGCCCTCGTGGTTGGCCCGGCGCGATGTCTTCAGCGTATTCCACAGGTCACGCCGGGAAGTGACCATTTCGCTCACGGCATAGCCAGCGCCCAGCGTCTTGCACAGCTGGCGAAAGGGGCGGTCTGTCACCCCTGCCATGGGCGCAACAAACAAAGAATTCGCCAAAGCGAACTGGCCGATGTGCATGGATAAACGCTGAAAACGGAATTAACCGAGGAGGAGTCTGAAGGGGGTGTGCCGGTTAGATTGTGCGGCGGCCCTGATTCTAACTGCCTAAAATTTCAGCAATTGAAATGGGCTGCAGAGTGGCCCACAGTGTGATGCTCAGCGCGGGCCTACACTGCAAACTATGACACTTTGGATTGATCAACTGCTCGCCCTGCTCGCATTGCCGCAATACGGCCTTAGCACGGTGTTTGTGGTGTCGTTTATTTCAGCTACTTTGTTGCCGCTCGGGTCAGAGCCGGTGGTGTTCGGCCTTATCCAACTCAGCCCGGAGCTGTATTGGCAAGTCATTGGCGTGGCCACAGCCGGCAACACGCTGGGCGGTGCGGTGGACTGGTGGCTAGGGTTTGGAGCCCACAAGGTGCGCGACAAATACAGCCATTCCAAGCACCACACCAAAGTGCTGGGCTGGCTGGAGCGCCTAGGGCCCAAGGCCTGCCTGCTGGCCTGGCTGCCTTTGGTGGGCGACCCGTTGTGCGCAGTGGCAGGGTGGCTCAAACTGCCATTTTGGCCCTGTGTGGCTTACATGGCAGTGGGCAAGCTTGCGCGCTATATTGTGCTGACGGCAGCGTTTTCTGGGGTGTATAGGTTCTGGAACTAACTCAATGCTGCTATTATTTTTATAGCTGAGTACGCACATCCCACCGGGGTCAGAACACTAAGACGTATATAAAATTAACAGCAAAACCCACCTGCCGCAAGACCGGGTCCGAGCCAGGCGGGTTGTGCGGGTTGTCTTAAGAGCTAAACAAGAAGTTCATCACGTCGCCATCTTTAACGACATAGTCTTTGCCTTCGGCGCGCATCTTGCCCGCGTCTTTGGCGCCCTGCTCGCCTTTGAAGGCGATAAAGTCGTCAAACGCGATGGTCTGTGCCCGGATGTAACCTTTCTCGAAGTCGGTGTGAATCACACCTGCAGCCTGAGGGCCAGTGTCGCCCACGTGGATGGTCCATGCGCGCACCTCTTTCACGCCGGCGGTGAAATAGGTTTGCAAGCCCAACAGCGTGTAGGCCGAGCGAATCAGGCGGTTCAGGCCCGGCTCAGACTGACCCAGCTCTTCGAGGAACATTTGGCGGTCTTCGTCGCTCATCTCCGACATTTCGGCTTCCAGCTTGGCGCAAATCGCCACCACGGGGGCTTTTTGAGCATTGGCAAAGGCGGTCAGGCGGTCAAGTAGCGGGTTGTTCTCAAAACCGTCTTCAGATACGTTGGCCACAAACATGGCGGGCTTGGCGGTAATCAGGAAGAATTGATGCAGCAGGGGCTGCTCTTCTTTGGTGAAGTCCAGCGCGCGCACTGGTTTGGCTTCGTTCAAGGCAGCTTGACATTTTTCCAGAATAGCCACCAGCTTAATGGACTCTTTGTCACCCGAACGTGCTGTCTTGGTCACGCGGTGCAGGGCTTTTTCTACGGCTGTTAAGTCGGCAAGGCACAGCTCGGTTTGAATCACCTCAATGTCGGCAATGGGATCAACCTTGCCGGCCACATGGATCACGTTGTCATCTTCAAAGCAGCGCACCACATTGATGGTGGCGTCGGTCTCGCGAATGTGGGCTAAAAACTTGTTGCCCAAGCCTTCGCCGGTAGACGCGCCTGCTACCAAGCCAGCAATATCTACAAACTCCACTACTGCGGGCACCATGCGCTCCGGCACCACAATTTTGGCCAACTGGGCCATACGGGAGTCGGGCACCTCGACGATGCCCACATTAGGCTCGATGGTGCAAAACGGATAGTTCTCGGCAGCAATGCCGGCCTTGGTCAGGGCGTTAAACAGGGTACTTTTACCGACGTTGGGCAAACCAACAATGCCGCACTTCAAACTCATGAAAATCCTTAGAAAACGAGTGTCAATTGTAATTGGGGTGTCCCTCCTACAATGGATACATGGCAAGACCCTACGACATTTGTATCCGCGGCGCTGGCATTGTTGGTCGCACGCTGGCCCTTCAACTCGCCAGCAAACGCCTTCGCGTCGCCCTCACGGCACCACCTCAAAACGCTGCCTTGCACGGGCACAGCGACGTGCGTGCTTATGCGCTAAACCAACCCTCCAAAGACCTGCTTGAAGCAGTGCGTTGTTGGCCCGACGCCATGCATGCCACACCGGTCTTGGGTATGCAGGTAATGGGCGACGATGGAGGGCAGGTGAAGTTTTCTGCCGCTGAACAAGGCGTGCCAGCGCTCAACTGGATCGTGGATGTGCCCACCCTGGAAACGCAGCTAGCCGAGGCGGTGAAGTTCCAGCCTCTCATTGAAATAGTCGATACGCCCCAAAGCGCTGCCCTGACCGTGGTGTGC
>JBEANP010000040.1:0-13623 GCA_041165385.1 Pseudomonadota bacterium
CTTCGGCCTGCCGCAGAAAACCAATGATTTGCTCTTCGCTGAATTTGCTTGTTCTCATGTCCATCATTCTCCGGGTTGATGGACTTCTTGGAGAAATAACTGGTACGGTTTATGGGGGGCAGGTCACGGGCATTGATCTGACCAAGAAGGTTAGCGCTGCGGAACTGGTGCAGCCGGACACCGGGCTGCTGCACAAAGCGATGGTTTTGAGAGCGCGCGTTTCACAGGTTCCAATCTTGCAGGATTGAACTGCTATTATTTTAATAGCTGCTTACGTAGTATCTACGAGGGCTGGAGCCCTATTTCAGTCCCAAAGCACGTGCCGCGCCCATTCGGGCATGGGCTGCACCAGCTCTTGCGTCCAGACGCCTTTGCAGGTGGCCACGGCAGTGTGTGTGCCGGGGGACATATCGGCAGAGTCGTAAAGAATGGCGGCGTCGGCCAGGCGCACTGCGTGGGTCAGGTGTGCCAGGGTGCGCGGGTAGCGCGCCAGAATGCGCTCGGGCGGCACTGGGTGGCCGCCCTCAAGAACCCGTTGGGCCACGCGCGCCAGCAGGCGTTCTGGTTGGTCCAGCGCCACCACAAGCAACATGACAAAGAAGCCCTTTGCCTAAGCTTCTTGAATGAGCGCCAGTTTGGATTCGTGTGAGAACACGGTTTCGCTCACAAACGATTGGCCTGCTTGCAACAACGCGGCCCGGCGCGCATCGGCCCACTGGCGTGCATGCTCAGAGCGCTGCTCCGGGTCGGTGATGTGTTGCAGGTGGGCAGCCTCGTGCAGGTCAGCGTTCACAAATTCGGCTGTGGCCGGGATGGTGCCTGCCAACACCAGCGCGCGGTACAGGGTGGACTTGCCAGCGCCGTTGGGTCCGGCCAGCAGGTAGAAGACGGGTTCCCCCATGTCAGGCGGCTGCCGGGCCTGCTTTGTTACGGTTGCTGGCTACCACCTCGCGCACGCGTTGCGCAAGGCTGCCATCGTTTTCCACAGCCATGAACTGGGCGAGCAGTGTGTCCGCCTGGCTGGCGGGTTCGCTGGGGGTGGGGCGAGCACGCCGGGCGGTGGCCTCGTAGTTCGCGATGGCAGTTTGCGCTTCTTGCGAGGTCAGGCCGCTGTGTTCCACGATACGGCCCAAGGTGGCCCAGTATTCCACCTGGCCCGCCACCGAGCGGCGCATGGGCTGGGCGGCATCCCGTGCTTGGTTTACCAAAGCGGTGGGCAGTTTGACGGATGCAAAACCGGTGTTGGCTTGGGGCATGGTGTTTCTCCTGATTGGCGCATTTTGCGCCATTTTGGATTAATATGAAAGCCATGAAGACATTACCCATACGACTCACCCCCAGCCACGCTGGCGCGAAGCCAATTTTCGCTGCGTATGCAAAATGCAAATTGCATAAACCTAGTTGTATGCGGTATGCAAACTGCATACAATGCAAGCCATGAGTTCTACAGGAATCAAATCACGGCTTAGCCACGCGCAGTGGTCACTCAAGCCCCAAGACTTGGCCATGGCGTTCAAACTGGTCTGCTTGGCAGGGCAAAAGATGCCCTATACCGAGCTGGCCCGGGCCATGCAAATGTCGCAATTTGAGGCGCATGCTTGTCTTGCGCGTTTGTCGGGAGCGCGTTTGCTGACCGAGGTGAATGGCGCGCCAGCACTGGTCATGCCCGCATTCAGGCCCCTAGTGCTGCAAGGCGCGGCGTACTTCTTTCCGGCTGTGCGGGGCGAGGTGACGATAGGCTTCCCCACGGCGAACGGGGTAGAGCCACTCAAGTCCAAGCTGATCCCCGACGACGAGTTGCCACCAGTCTGGCCACACCCGGACGGCCCAGTGCGCGGCAACACGCTATTACCTCTCTACCCCAAGCTACCGTTGGCCGCACAGGCAGACCCGGCCCTGTACGCCTTGCTGGCGTTGTTTGATGCCCTGCGCATTGGCCAGGCGCGCGAGCGGGAAATTGCGCGCTCGCTCTTGGAAGATCGACTCAAATGACACACCACCATGAGTAACCCCAATCTCGCCATTTTGGAACTGGTCGCCCATGCGCTGGGGCCAGTGTGTGATGACGTGGTGTTTGTTGGAGGTTGCGCCACTGGCCTGCTGCTCACACAGGCTCGTCCGGACCGCATCCGCATCACCGAGGACGTAGACATCGTGGCCCAGGCGCTCACCGTGCACGACTACCACGCTATTGAGGCCCGAGTGCGCGCCCAAGGCTTTAGCAACGATATGCGGCCCGATGCGCCCATCTGCCGGTGGGTGTACAAAAACGTAACTCTGGACGTGATGCCCACTGTGAAAGACATATTGGGCTTTGCAAACTGCTGGTATCCGCTGGCCATAGCCACCGCACAGCCGGTGACGCTGCCCTCTGGCCAGAGCCTCAAACTCATTGCAGCGCCTGTTTTCATCGCTACCAAGCTAGAGGCTTTTAAGGACCGCGGCAAAGATGCCAGCGGGTAACCGGACTTTTTAGGCAGTCACGATATGGAGGACATCATCACGGTCGCAGACCGGCGCCCTGAGCTGATCGACGAATGCCGTGCTATGCCAGTAGAACTGCGCGGCTACCTGGCCCAAGAATTCAGCGCGCTTTTTGCCAACGCAGATTTCGAAACCACTATCGCAGGGCATTTGCCCGGCGATGCAGCCAGCCAAACACGGCTTGGAAAGCTCAAAACAAACCTGCGTAGTTTCACAAGCCTCTAAACCCATGAACACCACCACCAACTCCCTCGTCCAGAAGCTCTGGAACTACTGCAACGTGCTGCGCGACGACGGCATGAGCTATGGCGACTATGTGGAGCAACTCACTTACCTGCTCTTCCTCAAGATGGCCGACGAGCGCAGCGTGCCGCCCTACAACCAGCCCAGCATCGTGCCCGCCGCTTACGCCTGGCCCACGTCGCTGGCCCGCGATGGCGACGAGCTGTTTGACCACTACCGCCACCTGCTGGAAAAGCTGGGCCACGAGAAAGGCACCCTGGGCCTGATCTATGGCAAGGCGCAAAACAAGTTTCAAGACCCGGCCAAGCTGCGCCGCGTGATCGTCGATTTGATTGACGCCGAAACCTGGACGATTCTGGGTGCGGATGTCAAAGGCGACGCCTATGAGGGGCTGTTGGAGAAGAACGCGCAAGACACCAAGAGCGGCGCGGGCCAATACTTCACCCCGCGTGCGCTCATTCAGGCGATGGTGGATTGCATTGCTCCGCAACCCGGTGAGCGCATTACCGACCCCGCCTGCGGCACCGGCGGCTTTTTGGTTACCGCGCACAACTACATCACGGCTCACAACAAGAGCCTGACGCGTGAGCAGCTCAAGCACCTGAAAGAAAAAGCCTTCACCGGCTACGAGTTGGTGCAAGGCACCGCCCGCGTTTGTGCCATGGTCAAGACGCACCAGCGGCTTGGACGGCCAAAGGCCGCCCACAGGGGCGCGACCGGCAGGGCGCGATCAAGATGATGCTGCACGGCATTGGCTCCGAAAAACAGGTGCCCGTGGTGGTGGGCGACGCGCTGGCCGCTGACCCCGGCGAGCGCTTTGAGGTGGTGCTGGCCAACCCGCCGTTTGGCAAGAAAAGCAGCACCGTCATCGTGGGCGAAGACGGCCACACCAGCACTGAGAAAGACACCATCGAGCGTGACGACTTCTGGGCCACCACCAGCAACAAGCAGCTCAATTTTGTGCAACACATCAAGACGCTGCTGGCCACCCATGGCCGCGCGGCGGTGGTGTTGCCCGATAACGTGCTGTTTGAAGGCGGTGCGGGCGAGACCATCCGCAAAAAGCTGCTGCACGAGTGCGATGTGCACACGCTGTTGCGTCTGCCCACCGGCCTGTTCTACGCCCAAGGCGTAAAGGCCAATGTGGTGTTCTTTGAAAAGAAGGGCGCGTCTGAGACGCCTTGGACGAAGCAGCTGTGGATTTACGACCTGCGCACCAACAAGCATTTCACCCTCAAGACCAGCCCGCTTACCCGGGCTGATTTGAACGAGTTTGTGGATTTGTATAAGGCCGGCAACCGCAACCAGCGCCAAGCCACTTGGTCACCCGAGGTGGACTCCGCCAAGGGCTCCGGCCCCGAAGGCCGCTGGCGCGCCTACAGCTACGACGAGCTGGTGGCCCGCGATAAAACCAGCCTGGATATCTTCTGGCTCAAGGACGACTCACTCGCCGACAGCGACAACCTGCCCGCGCCGGGCGTGATTGCGCTGGAGATTGTGGAAGACCTGCAAGCCGCGCTGGAGCAATTCAAGCTGACAGCGGCTGACATGACTGAATGTGCTATTGAATGAAAACGTTCTACAACCACCTGCACGCCCAGCACCAGGGCAAGGTCGAAATGTTCCGCGGCGCGCTAGTGCCGTGCTTTGAGGTGCCTGCCCGCGCAGACTACGTGTTGGCTGAAGTTCAGCGCCGCCAGCTGGGCCCGGTGTTGCAGCCGCACACGTTCGATGACAGTGTGCTGACCCGCATTCACAGCCCGCGCTACCTCAACTTTTTGGCCACAGCATGGGAGCAATGGGTGGCCCTGGACGCCGCCAATGCAGACAAAGACATCTTGCCTTCGGTGTGGCCCACGCGCACTTTTCGCACAGACATTGAGCCCGACAACTTTGCCGCCAAAGTGGGGTTGTATTCGTATGACGCAGGCTCGCCGTTCACCAGCGGCACCTGGGTGGCGGCGCGTGCGGGCGCGCATTGCGCATTGAGCGCGGCGCAAGCGGTGCTGGATGGGGGCAGTGCTGCGTTTGCTCTGAGCCGCCCGCCGGGCCACCACGCGGGGGCAGATTTTTTCGGCGGCTACTGCTTCTTGAACAACTCTGCACTGGCCGCGCAATACCTGCTGGATGCAGGTAAATCAGCAGCTGGCAGGGCAGGTAATGGCAGGGGTGTGGGTATCAACAAGGTGGCCGTGCTGGACGTGGACTACCACCACGGTAATGGCACGCAGGCCATTTTTTACGACCGCCCCGATGTGTTCTTTGCCAGCATCCATGGCGACCCGCGCACCGAGTACCCCTTTTATCTGGGCCATGCGGATGAGCGTGGCGCGGGTGCGGGGCTGGGCACTAACCTGAATCTGCCGCTTCCCCGCGGCACGGACTACGCCGCATGGTCAGCCGCACTGGAAGCAGCGTTGGCCGCTATCGCTCAATTTGGTGCGGATGCACTGGTGGTGTCGTTGGGGCTTGACACGTTTGGAGGTGACCCCATCTCCGGCTTTCAGCTCACCACCGACGACTACCTACACATGGGCGAGCGGCTAAAACGGGTGGGTTTGCCCACGGTGCTGGTGTTTGAGGGCGGCTACGCGGTAGAAGAAGTGGGAACCAATGCGGCCAACGTATTGCAAGCGTTTGCATAATTAGGCTACGTTTTACAGAGGATTCACCATGTTGCAACTGCACTACCACCCCAGTGACGCCAGCCTGATGCCTCACATCTTTCTTGAAGAGTTAGGGGTGCCGTTCGCGCTGAAATTGGTAGACCGCGCTAACAACGCGCAAAAATCCCCGCAGTACCTCCAGCTCAACCCCAATGGGCTCATCCCCGTGCTGGAGGATGGTGATCTGGTGTTGTATGAAACCCCGGCCATCCTCATGCATCTGGCGGACACGCATCCCCAGGCTGGCTTGCTTCCCGCGCTGGGCACCTCTGAGCGCGCCCACGCGTACAAGTGGATGGTGTGGCTGTCCAACAGCTTGCAGGCCCAGTTGGTTTTGTATTTTTATGCGGAGCGCTATGTCGATGCCACAGCCATGCCAGATTTTCGGGCGCGTGTGGAGGCTCGCATTGCCGATCAGTTGGGCCAGCTGGAAGCGCAATTAACGAACAGCGGCGGCCCCTGGCTGCTGGGTATGCATTACAGCGCGGCCGATTGCATGGCATTTGTACTGTGCTGCTGGACCCGTAACTTGCAGCGGCCGGCAAGCAGCCTGCCTGCCCTGGGTGCCTACCTCACGCGCATGCGCCAACGTCCTGCCGTGCAGCGGGCAGTGGCGACTGAAAACCTGCCGGAAACGTTTTTTACCCGCGCAGCGTAGGCGAGCGCCAGTAAACCAGTGCTACCAGGCCCAGTGCAGCCGCTGCAATCAACACCAGTGGAAAGCCCACGGTGGGTGACCAGTCGATCAGTGCGCCCGATAGGGCGGAGGCAGTGAGCCCACCCAGGGTGTAGTTCAGCACCAGCACCGCCGTGCTGTTGACCAGGGTGATGCCTTTCTCGCGCGCGCCAATGTCGGTCATGGCCAGGGTGTACAGCGTGCCGCCCGCGCCACCCCACAGAAACACAATGGGCCAGGCCAGCCATGCGGTGCTGGCCACAAAGGGCAACACGCAGGTGGCGGCCAGCATCACCGCGGCAAAAAATACCATCAAGGTGCGCCGCCCTTGGGCTTGGTCGGCAAAGCGGTCGGCGACCATGCCCGCAGGCAGCATGACGATGACGCCGCCCAATCCGCTAGCCGACACCAGCAGCGCCGCAGCACCTGCACCCAGGCCCAGCGCCAGCCCGTACAGCGGCAGGATAGACGTGACACCGGTTTCAAAGAAACCGCCCACAAACCCTGCCAGCATGATGATGGGGTGCGCCCGCAGTGCCTGCCACAGGCCCCGCAGTCCCACATGCGCGGTATCGGCGTCATGTGCTTCTGGCACAGGCGGAATCAGCGCGGTCCACGCCAGGCCCAGTGCCGAGAAGCCCACCACCACCCACAGCGTGTGCGGGTTGTCTGCATCCATCCACACCAGCGCCGCAGGCCCGGTGATAAAGGTGGCGCTCACCAGCGTCTGAAAAAACCCCACATACCGGCCGCGTTGTACGGGCGGGCAAAACTCGGCAATCAACGCCTCGGCCAGTACCCAGCGCAACGCCATGGCGATGCCAGAGGCCAGGTTCAACACAAACCACACCCACAGCGAATCGGACAAAGTAAACAGCAAGGCGGAAGCGGTTAGCACCGACCCGGCTGCCCACAGCGCGGGCCGACGGCCCAGCCGGTTGGCAAGGGTGGAAGCAAACGGCGTCATCACAAAAATGCCCAACCATCCGGTGGCTGCAAACAGGCCGCCCACGGTGGTGGACACGTCCGCGCCTTTCATGCGCAAGAGCAGCAGCGGCATCAGCATGAAGTGTGATACCAACTCAAAGAAGGTGGAGGTGAAGATGGCGGCCAAACCCAATGTAGCGCCCGGCACTGGTGTTGCCGGCGTTTGTGGCGAGGCAGACGATTCCGGCAAAGGCGCGGTCATGCTTGGCGCGCTTGCAAAATGGCGCGCGCCACTTCGGCAAAGCCCGCGCCGCGCTCGCTGGGCGTGACGTACTGCGGTAAGTGCGTGAGCTGCGGCACAAAGCGCGCAATATTGGCCACGCCCACGCTGTGCGTGAAGTACTCAAACATGGCCTGGTCGTTGCCCGAGTCGCCCACAAACACCCAGCGGTCCAGCTCTTGCGCCAGGTCGCGGTCAAAAAGTTCGCGAACGATCCAGCACGCGCCTTGCCATTTGTTGAAGCTGTCAAAGCAGCCGTGGATGTGGATGCTGCTGACCGTGGCGTGCATGCCTTCAGCTTGCAACATGGCCACAACTTGCTGCACCGTCTCAGGCGGTAGACGTTCGAACTCGGCGTAGTCAAAAGCCAAATCCGTCTCGCGCCCACCCACATCACGGCTCAGGTGCACGCCGGGCAGCGCAGCCATTACGCGCTGGGCCATTTTTGCCATGCGCGCTTGGTTGGTGGTTCGCGTAGCCAGGTCTTGCTGGTATCTTTTTGATAGCAAACTATCCTTACTCCACGGGCGCTGGGTGCTGTTTTGACTATAAATATCAGGCGCAAATTGGGGTGCAAAGGCCAAAGCCCCGTTTTCCGCCACCAGGGCATCCAGTGGCCAAGGTTGCAAGCCAGCGTTTGCATTGCCCACCGCAAGTGGCTCGCACCAACCGATGTTGCGCCCGGTAATGGGGATGACGTACAGCCCTGCCGCCTTCAGGTCGGCTAACGCCTGCAACGCATCGGGCGTGATCCCCCCGTGAGTGGTGAGCGTGTCGTCAATGTCGGTGAAAACGCCTACGATCTTGCGGCGCGCTTCCCGCGGCCAGTCGGCTAAGGGCGACAAGCGTGGGGGCCGCATTTCCAGCTACCCAGCAGACTGCAGCGCCAGACCCGCATGCTCGCGCAGCGGGTGGAAGTGAATTTTGGGGAATCGCTCTTGCGCCAGTCGCACGTCGTAGGGGCTGGTACACAGGTAGGCCAAGGTGTTAGCCGCGTCGCGCGCCATGCGCTGGGGGTAGGCGTTCACAAATTCTTGCAGCTCTTTGGCGGTGTCGGCCGTGATCCAGCGCGCGCCGGTGTACTGGCAACCTTCCAGTCGAATGTCGGCGTCGTATTCACCTTTCAGGCGGTGCTGCACCACTTCAAACTGCAATTGACCGACTGCGCCCAGCAGCATGTTGCCGCCCATCTCGGGCTTGAACACCTGAATCGCACCTTCTTCGCCCAGCTGGGCCAGGCCTTGCTGCAGCTGCTTGGTGCGCAGCGGATTGCGCAGCACCACGGTCATGAACATTTCGGGGGCGAAGAAGGGCAGGCCGGTGTACATCAGGTTGATGCTGCCGTCGGTGATGGTGTCGCCCAGTTGCACGCCGCCGTGGGTGGTAAAGCCCACAATGTCACCCGCATACGCTTCTTCCACCGCCTCGCGGCGCTGGCTCATAAAGGTCACCACGCTGGTGGGGCGCAGCTCTTTGGCGGTGCGCATCACTTTGAGCTTCATGCCCGGTGTGTATTTGCCGCTGGCCATGCGCACAAAGGCAATGCGGTCGCGGTGGTTGGCGTCCATATTGGCCTGCACCTTGAAAACCACGCCACTGAAGGCGTCGTCTTCGGGCTGCACTTCGCGTACCACGGGTTGGCGGTTGACCAGTGTGGTGCTGGTGCGGCTCTGGGGGCTGGGGGCCAGGTCGACCAATGCGTCCAGCACTTCCATCACGCCAAAGTTGTTGACGCCGGAGCCAAAGAACACGGGCGTTTGCTTGCCTGCCAAAAAGGCCTCTAAGTCCCAGGCGGGCGATGCACCCACGGCCAGTTCCATGCTGTCTATCGCGTTGGTCCACTCGTGGCCAAAGCGTTGGGCCAATGAAGCAGCGTCGTTCAAGGGCACGGCATCAAAGTCTTGCGGGCGGCGCTCGCTGCCACTCTCAAACACGGTCATGGCTTTGGTGCGCAAATTGATAATGCCGCCAAACAGCTTACCTTGGCCCACGGGCCAGGTCATGGGCACGCAGGGCATGCCCAGTTCGCGCTCGATTTCGTCCAAAATATCCAGCGGCTCGCGCACTTCGCGGTCCATCTTGTTCACAAAGGTAATGATGGGCGTATCGCGCTGGCGGCACACCTCAATCAGGCGGCGCGTCTGCGCTTCCACACCGTTGGCGGCGTCAATCACCATCAAAGCCGAGTCGACGGCTGTGAGCACGCGGTAGGTGTCTTCGCTGAAGTCTTTGTGGCCGGGGGTGTCGAGCAGGTTGATCACGTGGTCGCGGTAGACCATCTGCATTACGCTGGATGCGACTGAAATACCACGCTGCTTTTCGATCTCCATCCAGTCGGACGTGGCGTGGCGGCTGGCCTTGCGCGCTTTCACGGAACCCGCAATTTGAATGGCACCCGAGAACAGCAGCAGTTTCTCGGTTAGCGTGGTTTTACCTGCGTCGGGGTGAGAAATGATGGCAAAGGTGCGGCGGCGCTGGGTTTCTAGGGCGTAGGTCACAGGGGGTATCCGGGTCGGTGGTGGCCCATGGCGGGCATTCCATGGCGGTCTGCACGGCAGCTTGCATGGAAATCCGTATTTTATCGGGTCGCTGGGCGCTACAAACTGGAGTCGCGTGCGATCAGGGTAGCGGGCAGTGTGACCGTGCGGCGCTCCTTGCCTTGCAGTACATCAAATAGCAAATCGACCAATGCGCGTCCTGCCTGGTCAGGCGGTTGGCGCACGCTAGTTAATGACGGGTGTACGTGGGCTGCCAGTGCAATATCGTCGTAACCCACGAGCTTGACTTGCGATGGCACCGATATGCCACGCTCGGTCAGCGCGCCCAAGATGGAGATTGCGGTTACGTCACTGGTGGCAAATATGGCATCAAACGTCAGGTTCTGGTCCAGCCACTGGTCTATGGTTTCGCGAATGCGCACGTAGCCAAATAAGAATGGTTGCACTAATCGCGGGTCGGGGACGATTCCCACTTCTTGCATCGCCTGCAAATAGCCTTGGTAGCGCATGCCAGCTTCTGGGTGGCTGGTATCGCCAAAGAAGGCAATGCGGCGACATCCCTGTGCAATCAAATGCTGGGTTGCAAGGTAGCCGCCTAACACGTTGTCACCCCCTACTACCGGGTACGCCGCATCCGGCAGGCAGGCGCCCCACACCGCAATGGGGAAGCCTTGTTTGGCCAAGGTATTGAGGTGTTCGTGCCAAGTGAGCTGGCCAATGATGATGAGCCCCGCTACCTGCCCGCTGTCGAGCATGGCGGTGAGCGAGCCTTGACTGGATTCGCGCAGGCGGGTGAGCATGAGGCTCATACCGCGCTCGTCCAGCGAATCCGCCACTGTGCCCAAGATGCTTAGTAAAAACGGGTCCGATATGGACTGCATGCTGTCGCCAAGAATAGCTACGCCGATGGTGTGCACATCGCGCTTGCGCAGGCTGGCTGCGCCTACGTTGACGCGGTAATTCAATGACCTGGCTATCTCGCTAATACGCTGGCGTGTTGCCTCGGGAATGAGTGCACTGCCACTGAGCGCACGAGATACCGTTGATGCCGAGACGCCCGCCATGTGGGCAATGTCCGTCATCTGCACCGTACGGCGGGCAGTTTTCAATGAACTTACCGCACCCTGGGTGGGAGCAGATTCACTGTCGGGTTTTTGAGCAAGGGCCATTTGTAGATTATTCCATTAGCAAGCCAACCCGCCATACCTAGGGCAAACCCCAGTATGCAAACGTTTGCATGATTGGTTTAATTCACACTTTAAAGCGCACCATAGAGGCCCTTGCGGGCATTTATTTTTTGCGTTAACCCGCGCTTGAGATAGGCATAAAACATGAGTCAATCCGACGTTCGTCTTCGTAATATTCAAAAAGCCTATGGCAAGCTCAACGTAATCCATGGCGTTGATTTTGACGTAGAGCCAGGCGAGTTTGTGGTGTTTGTGGGGCCGTCAGGCTGTGGCAAAACCACGCTGCTTCGCATGATTGCGGGCTTGGAAGAAATCTCAGGCGGCACTCTGACTATTGGTGGTGAGTCGGTTAATGACCTGCCGCCTAGCGAGCGCGGTGTGGCTATGGTGTTTCAAAGCTACGCGCTGTACCCCCACAAAACGGTGTACGACAACATGGCATTTGCGCTCAAAATTGCCAAAGTACCCAAGGATGAGATCGACCGCCGCGTCAAAAACGCCTCCAAAATTCTGCAGCTCGACGATTACTTGATGCGCCTGCCCAAGGCGCTTTCAGGCGGGCAGCGCCAGCGCGTTGCTATTGGTCGTGCCATTGTGCGTGACCCCAAAGTGTTTTTGTTTGACGAGCCTTTGTCCAACTTGGATGCCGCATTGCGCACCAAGATGCGGGTGGAGCTGGCCACGCTGCACCGCCGCCTGGGTGCCACCATGATTTATGTCACGCATGACCAGGTAGAGGCCATGACCTTGGCAGACAAGATCGTGGTGCTGAACAAGGGCCGGGTTGAACAAGTCGGCAAACCACTGGATCTGTATAACAAGCCAGCCAGCTTGTTTGTGGCCGGGTTTATTGGGTCGCCTCAAATGAATTTCATTGGTGGCGATTTTGCATCGCAGTGGGGCGCACATACCGTGGGGCTACGTCCTGAAAATCTCAAGGTGCAAGCTGATGGTGCGATCAAAGGCACGCTCAAGCATGCCGAAAAGTTGGGCAATGAAACCTTTGCCTATGTGGATTCCGGCGACATGGGTGAAATTACCGCCCGCATGGACGGCACGCTGGCCATGGAGCCTGGCAGCGCCATAGCACTAGGTTTTGCACAAGAGCATTTGTACCGCTTCAACGCCGATGGGCGCAGCATTTAATTAACCGAATTTAAGTTTTGCTTTACGGATGGGCCGTGGAGTATTTTGAGGAGAAGTCTTGTATGTTTAAGAAAACCGTAATCGCCGCTGGCTCAATGCTGGCTTTGGCTTCGATGGTCAGCCCTTCAATGGCCGCTGACTACAAAGGCCCAGACCTGAAGGGTGAAGTTATCACCGTTACTTGCCCCTGGACCGGCGCTGAAGAAGGCATGTTCAAGAAAGTTATTGGCAACTTTGAAAAGGCTACAGGAGCTACTGTGAAGCATTCTTGCTCACAAAGCTCGGAGCAGCAAATCGTGATCGATATCAAGGCGGGTTCACCCTCCAATATCTCTGTATTCCCACAGCCTGGTTTGGCCGCCAACATGGCTGCTATCGGTGGTTTGTCACCCTTGGGTCCTAAGTCGCAAGATTGGGTCAAAAAGAATTACGCAGCGGGCAAATCTTGGGCTGACTTGGGCACCTACAAGAATAAAGCGGGTAAAGAAGAGTTTTACGGCTTTTTCTACAACGTGAACGTGAAGAGCTTGGTCTGGTACATCCCAGAAAACTTCAAGGAAAAGGGCTACAAAGTACCCAAGTCCATGGAAGAGTTGCAGGCGCTGACCAAGAAAATGGCTGCCGACGGCGGTGCCAAGCCATGGTGTATTGGCCTGGGTAGCGATGCAGCTACGGGCTGGCCTGCAACCGACTGGGTTGAAGACTTCATGTTGCGCACACAGACACCTGAAGTTTATGACGGCTGGGTTAACAACACGGTCAAGTTCAACGACAAGCGCGTGGTTGAGGCCATCGAAGCCTACGGTGCATTCGCCAAAAATGACGCCTATGTAGATGGTGGTGCCAAGGCTGTTGCTACCGTGAGCTTCAAAGACAGCCCTAAAGGCATGTTTGGCTCACCACCCAAGTGCTACATGCACCGCCAAGCATCGTTCATCCCCGCTTTCTTCCCAGAAGGCAAGGCTGACGAAGCTGACTTCTTCTACTTCCCATCTTATGCTGGCAAGAAATTGGGCAACCCTGTGTTGGGCGGCGGAACTATTCTGACCATTACCAAAGACAGCAAGGGTGCTCGTGCTTTCATGGACTACCTGCAACACCCACAGTCACACGAAATCTGGATGGCTGAAGGTGGTTTCTTGACACCACACAAAGGTGTTGATTTGGGCAAGTACAAGTCGGCTGCTTTGAAAAAGCAAGGTGAGATTCTGCAAAATGCAACGACCTTCCGTTTTGACGGTTCCGACCTGATGCCTGGAGCAGTAGGTGCAGGCAGCTTCTGGAAGGGAATGGTCAATTATTCCGGCGGACAGTCTGCGCAAGCGGTGGCTGACGAAATCCAGAAGAGCTGGGACGCTATCAAGTAATCAAGCCATCTAGGCTACAGAGACCGAGCTGATCACCATGAACGACCCAATCATTCAAACGTTTACCGCCGTGGTGGTCAGCATCGCGTTTTGCCTGCTGTACTTTGCGGGCTCCAATTTGCTGCTGGACAAAATTGCGGACCTTCCGT
>JBEANP010000041.1:0-13534 GCA_041165385.1 Pseudomonadota bacterium
CGTCGTGCACATTCATTTCCAGCACGGTTAAACCGGGCAGATGCATGATGGCTTTGGCGTTATTGCGCCTGCGGGTGGGCACGGTGACATGCCAGCCCGCACGCACCAATTTTTCGCAAACATGGGCACCAACAAAACCAGTGCCGCCCAGAACAAAAATATTTTTCATGGGGACAATGTAGCGGTTTGGACCCCGATGCTGTGTGCGCTAACGCAATGTCCGTTACAGCACGACGGGTTCAGGCTCCAGCAAGATGCCAAAGCGCTCGTACACGCTGGTTTGTATGGCCTTCGCCAGCGTCATGACTTCGCCACCCGTAGCACCTACGCCCCCGTTACCTGCAGTCCCGGCACCGCGGTTGACCAGCACCAGTGCCTGCTTTTCGTACACCCCGGCCTGGCCGATGGACTTGCCCCTCCAGCCGCAAGAATCAATCAGCCAGCCTGCAGCCAGCTTGACCGAGCCATCGCTCATTCGGTAGTGCACCACCTTGGGGTCGCGGGCGATGATGTCGGCGCATTGCTCAGTGGTGACCGTCGGGTTTTTAAAAAAGCTGCCTGCGTTGCCGATCACGTCCGGGTCAGGCAGCTTGGCCCGGCGAATGGCGCACACCCAGTCAAACAGCTGGCGTGGCGTGGGCTGGGTGCAGGCGTGCTCGGCCATTTTTTTCTCAATATCGGCGTAGCCCATTACAGGCTTCCAGGCCTTGGGTAAGGCAAACCGCACCCGGGTGATCAGTGCCCGGTCTTTTAGGCCCAAGCTGGATTGGGTAACGCCGCCTGCGGCGCCTATGGAAATGACACCACCGCGTTTAAAAACCGAATCACGGTAGCCAAACGCGCATTGCGCTGCATTCAGCGTAAAAATCTGGCCAGTTTGCAGATCGATAGCGTCCAGCGACTCAAAGCGGTCTTGCAGCTCAACCCCGTAGGCGCCAATGTTTTGCACTGGCGACGCACCCACCGTGCCGGGAATGAGGGCCATATTTTCCAAGCCTGGGTAGCCATGGTCCAGCGTCCAGGCCACCAGGTCGTGCCAATTTTCACCCGCACCGGCTTCCACAATGAAGTGCTTGGCGGTTTCCGATAGCAGGTGCATGCCTTTGATTTCGACCTTTAGCACCAGCGGCTTCACGTCACCCGTGAGCACTAGGTTGCTGCCCCCCCCCAGCATAAATTTAGGAATAGGGGCCCATTGCGGGTCGGCCAGCAGGGCTTGCACGTCGGCTTCGCTGCGAATGCGCACCAAATGGTGGGCCTTGGCCACGATGTGGAAGGTGTTGTGGGCTTGGAGGGGGACGTTGTTCTCGACTAACATGGCGGGATTGTCTCACTGCCTTTTTCGAGTAACTTCATGCCCTCTTTTGACACCGTTTGCGAACCGAACCTCCCCGAAGTAAAAAATGGGGTGGACAACACCTCTAAAGAAATTGCCACCCGCTTCGATTTCAAGGGCACATCCGCAAGCATTGAAATCAAGGATAAAGAGATCACCCTGATTGGCGATGCAGACTTTCAGCTCGACCAGATCAAAGACGTGCTCAACAACAAGCTGACCAAGCGCGGCGTGGACGTGCGTTTTCTGGATATGGGTGATGTGCAAAAAATTGGCGGCGACAAGGTTAAACAAGTCATTAAAGTACGCAACGGCATTGAGACCGAGGTGTCCAAAAAAATCCAGCGTTTGATTAAAGACAGCAAAATCAAAGTGCAGGCTGCCATTCAGGGCGATGCGGTGCGCGTGACGGGTGCCAAGCGTGACGATCTGCAGGCCGCCATGGCCCTGATTAAAAAAGACGTGCTGGACGTGCCCATCAGCTTCAATAACTTCCGCGACTAAGAAGCCAAGAAAACGAATGTTGCACGCTGCCCTGCTTTTGATAGCAACCGGTCTACTAACCCCGATGGCAATGGCCCAAACCGTAGGCCTGTCGGGCATGCTGGGCAACAAGGCGCTCCTGATTGTGGACGGCAGCACACCCAAAAGCGTGGCAGTGGGTGAGACGCACAAGGGCGTTAAAGTTGTGTCTACACACGGCGATACCGCGGTGCTAGAAATTTCTGGCAAAAAACATACCCTGCGAATCGGTGATGCGCCAGCGAACGTCGGCGGTTCTAGTGCGGGGGATGTTAATAACAAGATCGTACTCTCAGCAAGTACTGGGGGCCACTTTTTAACCACCGGACAAATCAATGGGCGCTCTGCGCAAATGATGATCGACACTGGAGCCACAAGCATAGCTATCAGTGCTGCGGACGCGGACCGCATGGGTATTAACTACAAGTCTGGCAGCTCAATGCAGGCCAGCACCGCCAATGGCGTGATCAATGGCTGGCGCGTCAAATTGGCTTCGGTGCAGGTCGGTGATGTTGTAGTTCGCGAAGTCGATGCGGCGGTCACCAGTGGCTCCATGCCTTACGTACTGCTTGGCAACAGCTTTTTAACGCGATTTCAAATGACGCGCACCAACGACCAGATGGTGCTGGAAAAACGCTACTAGTTTTACCCCACTATGAACGTACGCGACGAAAACGAATACGAAGACTTGCTGGCCGAATGGTCTGACCTGGAGTCGGGCGTAGGCGTGGTGCTTCGTAACCCGGACACCGCGCAGCAATTTGTTGCCCGTGTGCTGCAGTACGACCGCTGGATGCAAGGCCTGCTGCAGCGAGACCCAGATGTGGGCCTGTACTTGCTGTTTCAGTTGGCGGGCCATTCGGCTGTTGGCTACAGTGCCTCGCATGCTTTGGTATGCGCCGTGTTGTGTCAACTAATGGCCAAAGAGTTGGGGCTACTGCCCTCAGAGCGGAACAGTTTGGTGCGGGCTGCCTTCACGATGAATGTGGCTATGACAGCCATGCAAGACCTGCTGGCCAACCAGACCGACAGACCCGGCCTAGAACAACAAAACATGATTCGCACCCACCCAGCCAAAGCCGGCACGCTGCTGGGCAATATGGGGGTGCGAGACGAAAAATGGCTTGCCATAGTGTCCATGCACCACGACGAATCGCTTGAGCGTGTCGGGTTGAATCAACTCACCCCAACACAGCGTCTGGCGCGGATTTTAAAAATGGTAGACCGCTACGCTGCCATGATTAGCCCGCGTATGACGCGTGCTGGGCGCACTGCTACAGAATCCGCTCGCTCTATCATGGCCAGCGCTGCCGACCACACTGATGAAATTGCCCACGCTTTGGTGAAAGTGGTGGGTATGTGCCCGCCTGGAACTTTTGTACGGCTTGACACTGCCGAAGTGGCCGTGGTGGTTAAGCGCAGCAGCCAAGCCAACCAACCGCTAGTAGCGATTGTGACCAACGCAGAAGGCGAACTACTGCGAATTCCACGCCTGCACGCTACTGCACAGGCCTACCCACGCATCAACCAGGCATTGGGCGCAGGCGTAGTGCGCGCCCCGCTCAGCCACTACTTCATTTTGCAAATGAGCAGCCATATGAAGGCTGAGGTTTAGGTTTTTTTCTTACCCAAGCGAGATTCGGTGCCCTTGATCAAGCGCGATATATTTTCAGCGTGTCGCCACATCAGTAGCACAGACATCACCACCACTGCTACGAAAATCCACCGATCCAGGTACCACGCTGCACCGTCACCAAAAACGTAATAAACCGGCGCGAACAATGCTGCCATCAGGGACGCCAATGATGAATAGCGAAAAAAGTAGGCCACGATAAGCCAGGTAAGCATGGTGGCCAGCCCCAGCCAAGCGCTGATGCCCAACAAAACGCCCAAGGCTGTGGCTACGCCCTTGCCGCCAATGAAACGGAAAAACACTGGAAACAAGTGTCCCAAAAACGCCGCCAAACCCACCAGCGCCACAGTTCCGTCCTCCAACCCAAAAGGCTGGCCATACCACCTGACCAACACCACCGGGAGCCAGCCCTTCAGCGCATCAAGTAGCAGCGTGACTATCGCTGCAGCCTTGTTACCTGAGCGCAACACGTTAGTAGCACCGGGGTTTTTGCTGCCAAAAGTGCGTGGGTCATTCAACCCCATCGCCTTACTCACAATTACGGCAAATGAAAGCGAGCCTACCAAGTACGCAATCACCGTGGCGAGTGCGGGATAAAAGTCAACCATTGAATTCAAAACAAAACTCCTTCAATCTTTCAGTGTGCACTGTACTGCGTTTGAGTACAGCGCAGTTTGCTGTAACCTCGACGGCATGTCGTTGTCTAAAACACCCGATTCCTCCAGACTGATTGCACGCCAGCCCATCACTGATGCCAAAGGCTCTATCGTGGCCTATGAGCTACTGAATCGATCGCGTGGCCCCAATCAGCACGATACAGGCAGTGACATTTTTTTGCTCTTCAATGCGCTAAACCACGCCGGCAACGAGCTGGCTATGGGTGAGACGCTCACGTTTATTAATCGCACACACCAAAGCTTGGCCGACGTGCCTTTGGAAATGGTTCGGCCTGAAAAAATTGTTCTTGAAATTGACCCGGTACCAGGCCATCAGGCCCAAGGCATTGAAAAACTCCTCCCAACGCTCAAAACATTGAAAGCGCAGGGCTACAAAATTGCGTTTGACCACACCGTAATTGCCCCTGTGTATGCAGCCTGGCAACCCTTGGCCGACTACATAAAAATGGATGTTTTGGCCATTAAGCCGGTGCAACTGGAGCGCCTCATGAATGCGGCAAAAACTCGCACTACGGCGCGGATCATTGCTGAGAAAATTGAATCACAAGCCCAGTTTGACGCGATGACTGCCTTCGGTGCCACCCTATTTCAGGGGTACTGGGTAGGTAGGCCCGATGTGGTGAAAACCCGCATCTTTGCGCCGCAAGCAGCTGGTGTGGCAGAGTTATTCAATCTGGTTCGCAAACAAGCCGAAACTGCGCAAATTGAAGCCGTACTCAAGCGCGATCCCATTCTGGGCTTCAAGCTGTTGCAGGTAATTAACTCCGCTGGCTTCGGGCTGGGCAAGCATGTCACGTCCTTCAGTCAAGCCGTCATGCTCATGGGCATGAAAAAATTATTTCGCTGGACGGCATTGCTGCTTACCGTGGCGCGTGACAACCAATTGCCCGCGGTCCTGGGCACCACGGCGGTGGTGCGTGGACGCATGATGGAGTTGCTCGGAGCCGGCACGCTAACCCCGGAGCAATCTGACAATGCCTTTGTAGTAGGATTTTTTTCGCTGCTAGACGAAATGATGGGGGTGCCCATGGCACAGGCGCTTGGTTTACTCGACTTGCCCGACGACGTAATCCAGGCGCTTTTGCAAAGGCAAGGAGTTCTGGGGCAAATGTTGGCTTTGACCATTGCCTGTGAGAGCGATGACGACACCTCGTTTAGCGCCGCAGCCGCAGCGTTAGGCTACTCCACCCACCACATCAACATAGCCCACATGGAGTCTCTGGTCTGGGCAGACTCACCTTCGTCGTCAGTGGGCGCCAGGGTCTAAACCGCCGGGTCGCGCAGCTCCCAGCGAATCGCGTCAATCTGCTTGAGCACTTCGGGTGACAGCATGGTGCCCCAGGCGTCCAGGTCTTCGTTGAGCTGCGCCACCGATGTCACCCCAATGATGGTGCTGGCCACCTGCCATTTGGTATAGCAAAACGCCAAGGCAAACTGAGCTGGCGTCATACCGTTGTCGCGCGCCAAGGTGTTGTAGCGGATGGCTGCATTCAATGCGTCTTTGCGGCCCCAGCGCTGCTTGCGCACAGATTCGTATTTGGCGATACGGCCTTCCTTGGGTGCATCGGGCCCTTCCACGCCGCTGATGTCGTATTTGCCAGTCAGCAACCCGAATGCCAAAGGCGAATACGCCAGCAGTGACACGCCCAGGCGGTTCATGGTTTCGTCCAGCCCGTTTTCCAGCCCACGGCTGACCAGGTTGTAGACGTTTTGTACCGTGGCCGCGCGCGGCAGGTTGTGTTGCTCAGCCAGGCGCACAAACTCGTGCACGCCGTAAGGCGTCTCGTTACTCAAACCAATAGCGCGTACTTTGCCAGCTTTCACCAACGTGCCCAAGGCTTCGAGCTGCGCGTGCATGCTGGTCAGAGCCGGGTTGTTCTTGCTGGGGTCGTAGTACATGCCGCCGAACATGGGTACGTTGCGCGTGGGCCAGTGGAGCTGGTACAGGTCAATCACGTCGGTTTTAAGGCGCTTCAAGCTGCCGTCACAGGCGGCAACGATGTCGGCTGCGGTCAGATCGCCGCTACCGCCACGCACCCAGGGCATACCGCGCGAGGGGCCAGCCACTTTGGTGGCAATCACCAGTTTTTGGCGCGCTGCTGGATTCTTTTCCAGCCAGTTGCCGATGATTTTTTCGGTGGCGTTGAAGGTCTCGGCGCGCGGGGGCACGGCGTACATCTCGGCGGTGTCGATGAAGTTCACACCGCGCTCCAGCGAATGGCTGAGGATGGTGTGCGCGGTGGCCTCGTCCACCTGCTCGCCAAAGGTCATGGTGCCCAGGCAGATGGGGGTAACAGAAAGGTCGCTTTGTCCAAGGGTGATTTTTTTCATAGCGCAGCAGTTTAAAGATTCAGACGGATGTTCGCTGGGCGCGGGCTTCTTCCTGCAGACGCAATATGCGGCGCTGCACCTTGCCGGTGGTGGTCATGGGCAAGGCATCGACAAATTCAATCTCTTTGGGGTATTCGTAAGGTGCCAGCAGGCCCCTCACATGGGCTTGCAGTTCTGCCATCAATTTGACATGAAATTGGGCTTTAGCGCCCGTATCACTTGCGTAAGCAGCTACAAAATCAGGAGCAATCACCACGTAGGCCTTGACCAGTGCACCGCGCTCCAGGTCGGGCTTGGGTACCACGGCAGCGTTGGCCACGGCCGGGTGCTTGACCAGGCAGTTTTCAATCTCGCCTGGGCCAATGCGGTAGCCCGCTGACTTAAATACGTCGTCTGATCGGCCCTGGTACCAAAGATAGCCATCGGCATCGCGCACGGCCAAGTCTCCAGTGCGGCACCAGTCGCCCGTAAATTTGCCGGCCGTGGCAGCCTCGTTTTTCCAGTAGCCCAAAAAGAAAATCGGATCAGGGTGCCCGTGCACGTCAAAACGGTTCAGCGCCACATCGCCGGGCTCGCCCACGGGGCACTCGTCGCCAGCCTCATCAATCACCGCTACGCGGTGGCCCGGGTAGCCCATGCCCATACTGCCGGGTTTGGAGGGCCACAGCGCGTTGCAATTTCCGACGATGTAGTTGATCTCGGTCTGGCCGAACATCTCGTTGGGCCGCACACCCAGTTGCTGCTCGCAGTAGTCGAACACGGCATCGCCAACCGCCTCGCCCGCGCTCATGATGGCGTCCAGCTTCAATTTGAACTGTTGGCGCACAGTTTGTTTTTTGCTGCCGGGGTGGGCCTTCATCATGGCCTTAAGGGCCGTGGGGAACAAAAAGGTGTGTGTCACGCCGCAGTCGCGCATTAGCTCTAGGGCGGTTTGCGGGCTGAAGCGCCCGTTGTAGGCCACGATGGTGCGCCCGAAGTACAGCGTCGGCAGCAGCGCATCCATCAGCCCGCCAGTCCAGGCCCAGTCTGCAGGGGACCAAAACACGGCTTGTGAGCTGGCGTTGTTTTTGCCATCAAACCCAAACCAGTTTTGGCTGCATACAAACCCGGTCAGGTTGCCGATCAGCGCGCGGTGCGGAATCAGCGCACCCTTGGGGTTGCCGGTGGTGCCACTGGTGTAAATCAGCACAGCAGCCTCGTCGGCCAAGGTGTCCACGGACTCAAACACGCTGGGCTCTTGGGACAAGGCCACATCCAGATTCAGGTCCGCCTGGTTCTGCGTGGAATCTATTGCGCCCACACCGATCACGGTGCGCAGCGCCGGGCAATTGCCTCGCGCGGACTGCAAGCCTTCCAACGATGCAGCATCGCAAATAGCCACCACGGCTTCGCTGTCGTGCAGGCGGTATTCCAGCGCATCGGGGCCGAACAGCATGGACAGCGGCATGGCAACCGCCCCCATTTGTAGCACCGCAATGTAGGCCACCGCCGTCTCAAAGCACTGCGGCATCACAATGCCCACCCGGTCGCCCCGCTGCACGCCCAGCACGGTGAGCACATTGGACAAGCGGTTAGCCTGCACCTGCAGCTCAAAATAGGTATAGAAATGGCTTGTAGCGCCCGTGGAATATGCGTGGATAGCTACTTTTTTTGTAGCATCTTCCCTGGCGGCCCAGCGCTGGCTGCACACCTGCGCCATGTTGAAATGCCGGGGTACCTCCCACCCAAAGCTTTGGTGCAGCCGGGCATAGGCACTTTTGTCGCTGGCTTGACTGACTGGCACGGGGTGTCTCCTTATGATTGGGCAAATGTACCAAGTCAAAAGAATTTCCCGCAGCGAGTTTGTCCCTATACGCAACCTGCAATACCACGTGCAAATCTGGGGCGAGCCCGCCCCTGGCAAAACACCATTGGTGATGGTGCACGGTTGGATGGACGTGGCAGCAAGTTACCAGTTTGTGGTGGACGCCTTTGCCCAAGACCATTACGTGATTGCCCCTGACTGGCGCGGCTACGGCCAAACCGAGTCTGGTGGTGTCGACAACTACTGGTTCCCGGACTACTTGGCTGATCTTGAATTTTTATTGGACCACTATGCGCCGGGCCAGCAGGTGAATCTGGTGGGCCACAGCATGGGTGGCAATGTGGTGATGCTGTACGCCGGGGTGCGGCCCGAGCGCATCCGCCGCCTGGTCAATCTGGAAGGCTTTGGCATGCCCGCCACTGTGCCTGCCCAGGCGCCGGGCCGCTATGCCAAGTGGATGGATGAGCTGAAAAAACTGCACCAAGGCGAGATGGATCTCAAGGCCTATGACTCCGCCGACGGCGTGGCCCGCCGTCTGATGAAAACCAACCCCCGCCTGCCCCAAGACAAGGCCGACTGGCTGGCCCGCCACTGGGCGCACCAGCAAGCCGACGGCAAGTGGCACATTCTTGGCGCACCAGCGCACAAAATCTCCAACGCCCAGCTGTACCGCGTGGAAGAAGTGAACGCGCTGTACCAGCGCATTAGCATGCCGGTACTGGCGGTAGAGGCATCAGACAACAGCTTGGACTTTTGGTGGAAAGGGGCCTACACGCTGGACCAGTACCACGAGCGCATCAAAGCGGTACCCCAAATCGAGATTGGCCGCATTGAAGATGCGGGCCACATGATGCACCACGATCAACCAGAAGTGCTGGCGGCCATGATCGAGAAATTTATTCGTTGAATTTATAGGGTTAAGAAGCTGCCTATAGAATGAGAACGTTTCTCATTTACTTTGCAACTTATCTTTACTTTCATGAAAACTCCAATCTCCCGCTCTATCGCTGTGTCCGTCGCAGTATTGGGTGCGTGTGTGACCTCTGTGTCTGCACAAGACAAAGTGCTCAATGTGTATTCTGCTCGTCACTACCCTGGTGATGCGCAGCTTTACGGGGCCTTCACCCAGACCACCGGCATCCAGATTAAACGGGTGGATGCCGACGATGCCGGTATCCTGCAACGACTCAAGGCCGAAGGCACTGCCTCCCCGGCGGACGTGATTTTGTTGGTGGATGCCTCGCGCCTTTGGCGTGCGGAGGTGGACGGCTTGTTTGCACCGGTCAAATCCAAAGTGTTGGATGACGCCATCCCCGCCCAATTGCACGGCAAAACTAGCGCCGAAGGCACCGCGTGGTTTGGCTTTAGCACCCGCGCACGGGTAGTGGTTTACAACAAGGTGCGGGTATCCAGAGAAAATGTGGACACCTACGAAGAGTTGGCCGACCCCAAAAACAAGGGACTGCTGTGCACGCGCAGCGGTTCGCACCCCTACAACCTGAGCCTGTTCGGCGCGATGAACGAGCACTTGGGCAGTGCCAACACCGAGACCTGGCTTAAAGGCCTGGTGAGCAACATGGCCCGCAACCCGGTGGGCGGCGACACCGACCAGATCAAGGCGACCGCCTCCGGCGAATGCGGTGTGGCGCTCACCAACACCTATTACATCGCCCGCCTGATGCGCAGCGACAAGCCCGAAGACCGTGCGGTGATGGAAAAAGTAGGCGTGGTGTTCCCCAACCAAACCAGCTGGGGCACGCATGTGAACATTGCCGGCGGTGCAGTTGCGAAAAACTCCAAGAATCCGGCCTTTGCCCAGCAGTTTCTCGAGTTTCTGGCCAGCGCACAAGCGCAAGAGTACTTTGCCAATGGCAACAACGAGTGGCCCGTGGCCAAAGGCATCAAGATCAGCAACCCCGCACTGGAGAGCATGAGCGGTGGCAACTTCAAGGCAGAGACTATCCCCGCCAGCGTCGTGGGCATGAATCAAGTGAAAGTGCAGCAGATGCTGGACCGCGTCGGCTACAAATAAGCGCGCGGCGCCCCCACTCAACGGCCTGGTTGCGTGATGCGGTCAGGCCGTTTTTTTGTTCAGGGTACGGCTCAAAAGAATCACGGGGACCAAACCCACCAGTACCAGCACCAAGGCCGGTAGTGCGGCCTCGCCCAAGCGCTCGTCTTTGGCGAGCTGAAACGCCACCACCGCCAGGGTATCGTGGTCGAAAGGGCGCAACACGAGGGTGGCGGGTAGCTCTTTCATCACATCAACAAACACCAGCAAGCCTGCAACCAGACTGCTGCGCACCAACAGTGGCCGGTGCACACGCCACCACAGGCCCCAACCACTTACGCCCAGCATGCGGGAGGTTTCGTCCAACGACACCGGCACCTGGTTGTAGCCGCTTTGCACCGTGTGCAGGGCCACGGCGGTAAAGCGCACAAGATAGGCCCACACAACGCCCAACACCGTGGTACTGATCCAGAAACCCACCTGCCAATCCGGGCGCGCCGCTTGCAGCCACCCCACCGGAATCAGCAAGCCCACCACAATCACCGCACCGGGCACTGCATAGCCCATGCCGGCCAAACTAACGACGGTACGGGTAAGCCGTGTGGGCGTGCGGCGTGCCGCAAACGCCAGCGCCAGGGCAATCGCGGCGGCCAGCACGGCCGTACATGCCGCCAGCTTGAAACTGTTCAGGCTCCAACCTATGAAGCTGCCCCACGGCAGCGGGGTATCGTCGGCACTCCAAGCCTGCCAAAGCGGGCGCAACATAAACAGCACAGGCAGCACAAAGCCCAGCAATACCGGCAGCGCACACACCCCGGTGGCCAATACCGCGCGCCGACCCGTCAGCACCACCGGCTGGGCCGCAGCGCGCTGGCCCTTAACGCTGGCGTAGCGCATGCGTTGCCGGGCGTGGAGCTCCAGGCGCAATAACAACGCCATCAACACCAGCAACGCTGTCGCCAGTTGGGCTGCTGCAATCCGGCTGTCCAGCACCAACCATGCCTTGTAAATGCCCGCTGTAAAGGTTTGAATGCCAAAGTAGTTCGACACACCGTAGTCCGCCAATGTCTCCATCAGCGCCAGTGCCACACCAGCCATGATGGATGGCCGCGCCAGCGGCACCGCAATGGTGGCCACCCTGCGACCCAGCGAGGCCCCCATCAGCCGGGCTGCATCCATCAAATGCGCAGCGCGTTCCAGCAGGGCCACCCGCACCAGCAAATACACATAGGGGTAGAGGGTGCACACAAACACCAGCGCGGCCCCACCGAGGCTGCGCACCTCCGGCAACACCCGCCCCTCCAGACCAAAGGCGAAGCGCAGCCAGGTTTGCGCCGGCCCGCTGTACTGCAGATAGTCGGTATAGGCATAGGCCACCACATAGGCTGGCATGGCCAAAGGCAATAACAAGGCCCACTCCCACTGCTTACGCCCCCGAAAATCAAACAGCGTCACGGCGCAGGCACAGGCAGTACCCACTAGGGCGACCCCCAAAGACACCACCACGCTGAGTATCACCGTGGTGAACGCATACGCACCCAGCACTGAGCTCGCCATTTCACGCAGCAGCGCAGCGCTCTGGGCATCCCATTGCAGCACCGCTGCCACCAAAGCCAGTATCGGCAACGACACCAAAGCACCAATCAACCAAAGCGCTAGTTGGGCTGGCCATGTACGAACAGCGGACACTACAGGAGATAAAAAGCAGGGTTGCACAGGCAATTGGGTCGGGTTAAGGTGCCCGGGGGACCCCGTGGCGCGAAATGAGAATTGTAAGTATCTACAATTTTGGATATGTATCTTCAATTGCAAAACCTCAGCGTCCGTTATCTACCCTCCCGCCCACTGGCGGTGGAGGACGTGAGCTTCGGCTTACGCGCTGGTGAAATCGGTGTATTGATCGGCCCTTCGGGCTGCGGCAAGACGACTTTATTGCGCGCCATTGCAGGACTGGAGGCCATCCACACGGGGCGGATTTCGCTCGGAGGCGTCACGGTGAGCGGCGAAGGCCATGCCCTCCCCCCCGAATACCGTCAAATGGGCATGGTGTTTCAAGACTACGCACTTTTCCCTCATATGGATGTCAGCAAAAATATAGCCTTTGGCATCCATAACCTGCCAGCGGGCGAACGCCAAGCGCGGGTGAATGACGTGCTGGGCTTGGTTGGGCTGGCTGAACACGCCCACCGCTACCCGCACGAACTCTCTGGCGGGCAACAACAAAGGGTAGCGCTGGCACGGGCACTGGCACCGCAACCCAAACTCTTGCTGCTGGATGAGCCTTTTTCCAACCTGGACGTCGATTTGCGTGAACGGCTGGCGCAGGAGCTACGCACAATCTTGAAAGCCGCCGGCGCCACGGCGCTTTTTGTCACTCACGACCAGCTTGAAGCATTTGCTATTGGCGACTTGATAGGGGTTATGCACCAGGGCCACCTACACCAATGGGCCGATGCATACACCCTGTACCACCGGCCCGCAACCCGGTTTGTAGCTGACTTCATAGGCCACGGGGTATTTACCGCGGCAAGCGTAGAGCTGCATGAAGAGGACGGCGTAACGCACAAGCACGTAGTGACTCCGCTGGGCGAGCTGCACGGCATTAACCAGCACGAGCAGGACCGGCTAAGCCTGGGCCCCTGCGACATTCTGCTGCGGGCCGACGACATAGTGCATGACGATGCATCCAAAGTACAGGCGCGAATTTTGAGCAAGGCTTTTAGGGGCAATGAATTTCTTTATACCCTGGAACTGCGAAGCGGCGAGACTGTAATGGCCCATGTGCCTAGCCACCATGACCACCGTATTGGCGAGTGGATTGGCATCCGTCCAGAGGTGGACCACGTGGTCACCTTCGCAAGCCAAGCGCCTAACGTTGTTGCTCCATAGGTCGCAGCGTGCCACGTTCAACTGCGATCCCTTTCCATCAAGGTATTGAGCTGCCCCCCCCCTGAAACCGTACAAATGACTTCTCCAAGTAGTTGTATTGGTCTGATACATAATTTTTTCAAATAATTTAAATAGAGTTACAATTAAAACATACTCACCATCATTGAAACGCCTATTTTCAACGTATGGTGGATGGAGTATGGAGCCGGTCTGAGCGTGAGACATTCGTGGTCTACATCAGCGAAAACCCCACAGTTGGCGATGTCATCCCGGGTGCAGACAGTCTGCGCAAAGTACGCTGGAAACGTGAGGGAATGGGTAAAAGCGGTGG
>JBEANP010000042.1:0-13503 GCA_041165385.1 Pseudomonadota bacterium
CGGGCCAAGAGGTTCCGTCGGTACTCATGTCGGGGCACCATGAGCACATTGAATCTTGGCGTCGCCAGCAACGCTTGCTCAATACAGCCAAATATCGCCCCGATGTGCTGGCTACGGTGCGCGAGGCCGGGCATTTGAGTTTGGCGGACGAGAGGCTGTTGGCCGGTCGAATTTAGGCTTGCTATAATAGAAGGCTAACCGATCCTCTGTACGGTCAATTTGGGTTCTATCAAAGGGCTCAATTAGCATCAATTCCGATGCTGACGCGAGCAAGATCACGAAAGAAGACTATGAACCTGATTCAAATCCTTGAGCAAGAAGAAATTGCTCGCTTGGGTAAAAAAATACCCGAATTCGCACCTGGCGATACGGTTGTCGTTAGCGTCAACGTTGTTGAAGGTACCCGTAAGCGCGTGCAGGCCTATGAAGGTGTCGTGATTGCCAAGCGTAATCGTGGCCTTAACAGCGGCTTTATCGTACGCAAGATTTCCAGCGGTGAAGGCGTCGAACGTACGTTTCAAACGTACAGCCCCCTGATTGCTGGTATCGAAGTGAAACGCCGTGGTGATGTGCGCCGTGCCAAGTTGTACTATTTGCGTGATCGCAGCGGTAAATCTGCACGTATTAAAGAAAAATTACCAGCAAAGAAGACAGCAGCGTAATTTAGCGCGCAAGTTTTGGCAAAGGCCGCCCCAGTTTGGTTCTGTGGCGGCTTTTTTTATTTCTGACCGTGACCACTTATCCCGTTTTTGACCCCAGCCAAGTGCCCATTACGAGCATAGACACGCATTTGCCAAAGGTGTCAGAAGCCGCACTGTTGCCCGATACGCTAAGGCAACGTTTTTTCAGTCCGCCTCAGTGGTTACCGGAAATGGTTTCCGAGTCCCGCTTTTCTGACAAAGAGCCCACTGCAGCATCGGTGCTCATTCCACTGGTTATGCGCGACCAGTTAATGGTCTTACTCACGCAACGCGCGGCGCATCTTTCTAGTCACTCAGGGCAAATTGCATTTCCCGGCGGCAAAGCCGACGCGACTGACACCGATGCGGCCCATACCGCACTGCGTGAGGCCGAAGAAGAGATTGGTTTGCAAAGCGCCCAAATTGAAGTCATTGGCGCATTACCCACTTACACCACTGGCAGTGCCTATGTCGTCACTCCGGTTGTGGGTTTGGTCAATCCGAGCGCCAGACTTGCAATGAATGCAAATGAAGTGGCTGATGTGTTTGAGGTCCCCTTGCGGTTCCTGATGGACCCTGCAAATCACCGCCACCATACTTTTGATTGGGCTGGGGCCAAGCGCCATTGGTTGTCTATGCCGTACCAAGAGGTGGCGCAGGAGCGGTTTATTTGGGGCGCGACCGCAGGCATGTTACGTAATTTGTACCGTTTTCTATTGACCTGATTTGCGTGCGATGCGCGCCGCTATGATTGCCCCATGAGCTTTATTTCTATTCTCATTGCACTGCTGTTGGAGCAGGCTAGGCCTATGGCGCAAATCAATCCAGTGCACAACACTGTGCGTAACTGGGTACGCTGGGTGATGCGCAACTTTGATGCGGGTAAGCCGCAGCATGGTTGGCTGGCCTGGGGCCTGTCGGTGTTGTTTCCCGCAGCGTTGGCATGCGCAGTGCATTGGGCGCTAGTGCTCACGCTCGGCTGGGTCGCTGCGGTGGTATGGAATGTGGCTATTCTGTATGTGACTTTGGGTTTTCGCCAGTTTAGCCACCATTTCACAGCCATTCGTGATGCTCTTGCAGCAGCCGATGAAGCCCAAGCCCGTGAATTACTTGCCCAGTGGATGCGCATTGATGCCAGCACTTTGCCGCGCAGCGAAATCGTTCGCCATGTCATTGAGCACTCTATTTTGTCCGCCCACCGCCATGTGTTTGGGGTCTTTGCTTGGTATTCCTTGTTGGCAGCACTGGGTTTAGGCCCTGCCGGTGCTGTGATGTATCGCATTAGTGAATATGTGGCCACACTGACAAGTCGGCTTATGTTGCCGACCAGCCAGCCTATCAGTGACATGGTGCAGGCGCATTCGGCCCAGGCTTGGGCCGCTATAGATTGGGTGCCAGCCCGCATCACCGCGCTGAGTTTTGCCTTTGTGGGTAGCTTTGAAGAAGCTGTAGACAGCTGGCGGCAATATGCTGCCAGTTTCCCCAACGACAGTGACGGCATTGTTTTAGCCGCAACTGCGGGGGCAGTGAATGTTCAACTGGGCTCCAAAGACCATAGTAGTGCTGGCCAGACGCCGCAGCCCGTGCACCTGCGTGCGGTGGTAGGCTTGGTTTGGCGCACCGTGGTGATGTGGATGGTTTTCCTGGCCTTGCTGTCGTTGGCAAGGCTGCTGGGTTAGTACCGCTTTTGCGATAGCTCGGCAAACAAGTCGCTATAAATTTTATAGCGATATGTGCTGATTGGATGAGCGCTAGCAGCTAATTTCATAGCAGAAAGTACGCCACAACCGGGCTCGTGCAAATGGCTGCAGTTATAAAACTTGCAGTCGCTGGCGTTGGCTTTGATGTCGGGCATCAGCCCTGCCAAGTGCATGGGGTCAATGTGGTTTAGGCCAAATTCCTGAAAACCCGGTGAATCAATCAGTGCAGTGGTTTTTTCGGCATCCACCCAGTAGAGGTTGGTGCTGGTGGTGGTGTGTTTTCCGGAATTTAGTGCCGTAGAAATTGCATTGGTCAGCACCCTAGCATTGGGTACCAAACGGTTAATCAGCGTGCTTTTGCCCGCGCCTGAGGGCCCCAAAACCAAGGTGGTTTTTCCGCGCAGCAGCGCAAACAATTCGTCTGTCTCGCCCTCGACTGCGGCTGCAGGTTTAAGAGCCAGCGGTAAAACGGTGTAACCCATATCTCGGTAATGGTCCATGCGGTCCCATGCTCGACCAAATGGCTCTGCCAAATCGCTTTTATTCAATGCAATGATAGGGCGAATGTGCTCGGCCTCAGCTGCTATCAGTGCGCGTGACAATTGGCTTTCAGAAAACTCTGGCTCTGCAGCAATCAGCACCAATACCTGGTCCAGGTTGGCGGCAAATGACTTGGTGCGTATTTCGTCCTGGCGGTAAAACAGGTTGCGCCGCTTTTCTACCTTTTCGATCGTCCCCTCGTCTTCGGTGGCCTGCCACAACACACGGTCACCCACTACGGTTTGGCTCTTTTTACCGCGTGGGTGGCAAATCAGACGGCGCCCGTCAGGGGTTTCCACCCACACATGGCGGCCATGGCCGGCGACAACGAGTCCGGGGTTCAGTACAGCTTGGGTAACCAATGGGTTGTGCCTTCAGTGTTGCACCAGCGCGTCTACCAGCGCAGCGCATTCAAAATCAGTGTGGGAGATGCCGCCCAAATCATGCGTGTTAAAGCGCACGCTGCATGAGCTCCACTGCACCAGCAGGGCAGGGTGGTGGTCGCGCTGCTCGGCAATGTAGGCAACAGCATTGGCAAACGCCATTACTTTCAAGTAACTTGCAAAGACAAATGTTTTCTCAATGGCCAAATCTGCGCCATCTCCGTGTAATTTCCAGCCGTCTGTTTTGGCCAGGCTTGCTATCAATTGCGTAGCTGTTAATGCATTACGGACGGGGGCTGCAGGTATATTTTCCATAAATTTCTAGTGTCTCAAGTGACTTTGAGGGCTGGCACCATGCGCCCCAATCGCTCTGACGCAGGTGGGTGTGAATAGTAGAACTTCACGTAGACAGGGTCTGGCGTCAGCGTTGAGGCATTGTCTTGGTACAGCTTGAGCAATGCGCTGGACAAGTCGGCACCGCTGGTCTGCGCTACAGCGTAAGCATCCGCCTCGAACTCGTGTGTGCGAGAAAGCTGCGCAAATACCGGGCCCAAAAAAACGCCAGCTAAGGGCAACGCCATCATGAACAAAAGCAATGCTAACGCGTCGTTGGGGCCGGTGATGTTCGGTAACACGCCTAGGCCGGTGTAGAACCAAACCTGTTGGCTGAGCCAGCCCAAAGCCGCAAACCCCAGCAGGCTGAGCGCGAACATGGAAACAATACGTTTGAGAATGTGACGATGCTTGAAATGTCCCAATTCGTGGGCTAATACTGCATCGACTTCAGCAGGGGTGAGCTGCGCCAGCAGCGTGTCATAAAAAACCACTCGTTTGGATGCACCAAAGCCTGTGAAATAGGCATTGGCGTGCGCACTGCGTTTGCTGCCGTCCATCACATAAAAACCCTTGGAAGTGAACCCGCTGCGCGCCATCAACTGCGTGACCCGGTCTTTGAGTTCCGGGTTTTCTAGTGGTTTGAATTGGTTAAACCACGGCGCAATCCAGGTGGGGTAAACCAGCAGCATCAGCAGGTTGAAACCCATCCACAGGCCCCAAGTCCACAACCACCACAGCGACCCCGTAGCGCCCATCATCCACAGCACCAGTGTGATGATGGGCAAGCCAATCAGCGCACCCAATGCCGTCGACTTAAGGAGATCTTTCAGCCACAGCGACATTGTTGTTTTGTTAAACCCAAATCGTTGCTCCAGCACAAAGGTGCGGTACAACGCGAATGGCAAATCTAGTACAGCGCCTACCACCATAAAGCTGGTGAGTAGAGCCACCTGCTGGGTCAAACTGGAAGGTATCCATTGCAGCAGAGTGGCATTAAGCAAACTGAGGCCACCCAAGAGCGTCCATGCCACCGTCAGCACCGTACCCCAGGCAAGCTCTAGCAAGCCAAACTTGGCTTGGGCAATGGTGTAGTCGGCAGCCTTGTGGTGCGCATCCAAGGTGATGCGTTGCGCAAATGCGGCCGGTACAGCAGCCCGGTGTTTGGCTACATGGCGTATCTGGCGAGAGGCCAACCAAAATTTCAGCAGCATGCTGGCTATAAGGGCCGCTGCAAAAATCGATGTCAATATCAGAGAGGAAGCTGTTGCGGAAGTGGCGTCTGTCATGGCCGTCGAGTGTAGGCTATCGGCGACAATTCCCCCATGGACGCACCGAACACCCCTCTTCAAAAATCTGACAAAAACCTGGTATGGCTGGACTGCGAAATGACCGGCCTGAACCCGGAGGTAGACCGTATTATCGAAATTGCGGTGATCGTTACAGGCCCCACCTTAGAAAATCGCACCGAAGGACCCGTGCTTGCGATCTACCAAACCGATGAGCAGCTCGGCAAGATGGATGCTTGGAATCGTGGCACCCACGGTAAGAGTGGGCTGATTGATAAGGTAAAGGCATCTAGCGTCACAGAAGAGCAGGCGCAAACCGAAATCATCGCATTTTTGAGCGAATATGTGCCTGCCAATGGCTCGCCCATGTGCGGTAACACCATTGGGCAAGACCGCCGCTTTTTGAATAAATACATGCCCAAGCTGGAGGCTTTTTTCCACTACCGCAATTTGGATGTGAGCACTCTGAAAGAGCTTTCTAAGCGCTGGAAGCCAGAAATTTACGCATCGTTCAAGAAACAACAGCGCCACACAGCATTGGCCGATGTGCATGAATCTATAGACGAACTGGAACACTACCGAGCCCATTTCTTGAAACTTGATTAGGTAGAAACCCGAATTCATGCCATAATCGAGGGCTTCGCTACAAACCGTAGTGAATTTTGTACATCTCCCTTCATTCACCGGGCATGCCGTTCTCTTGATTGGCAACAAACGCCCCCAGCACTGAATCACCCGATGCGGGTCAGAGCAGGTTCCGTTTGATGGTTGATGTTTTTTAACCATTGACGGAGCAGTCGCACAACCTGCGGCGCTCGCGTGTGAGAAAAAATATGACTGACGCTTTTGAAGTGACAGGCGAATTTGCGCCTGCCGAAATTTTGACATCCACCGTTTCAGAGGCCTCCAGCCCGATGGAACCCCAGCTGATTTCTAACGAAGTTGACATAGAAGAAACCATTGTGGAGCCCGAAGTTCCTAACGGATTTGTCGAGCTGGGATTGGCACCTGAACTCGTTCAGGCCTGTAAAGATCTGGGCTATACCCAGCCCACTACAGTTCAGAAGAAAACCATTCCCTTGGCCTTGCCTACCTCCAATGCAGGCAAGAAAGACGGATTCATCGACCTGATGGTTTCCAGTCAAACCGGCAGTGGCAAGACTGCAGCATTTTTGTTGCCCGTGTTGCACACGCTGTTGACTCAACTGGCCGACGCTGAAGCAGCAGAGCGCGCTGAGTACGAGCAAGCCTGTGCGGACGCTACAGCCAAAGGTGAGCCCGCTCCTAAGCGTCCCAAGCGCAAGGACCCCACCAATGTCCGCAACTTCAAGGCTCCAACCCCTGGCGCGTTGATCGTTTGCCCTACCCGTGAACTGGCCCAACAAGTAGCGCATGACGCCATTGACTTGGTTCAGCATTGCCGCGGTCTGCGCGTAGCCAATATTGTGGGCGGTATGCCTTACCAGTTGCAAATCGCCAAGTTGCAAAATGCCAATTTGGTGGTGGCAACTCCTGGCCGTTTGTTGGATCTGCAACGCTCCATGCAAATCAAGCTGGACCAAGTCCAGTTCTTGGTGGTGGACGAAGCCGACCGTATGTTGGATCTGGGCTTCTCTGATGACTTGGCTGAAATTAACCAGCTCACCATTGGCCGCAAGCAAACCATGATGTTCAGCGCCACTTTCGCACCCCGCATTCAGCAACTCGCTGCCCGTGTGATGCGTGAACCTCAGCGCGTGACCATCGACAACCCGCAAGAAAAACACGTCAACATCAAGCAAGTGCTGCATTGGGCCGACAATGCCCAACACAAGCGCAAGCTGCTGGATCACTGGTTGCGTGACACCGGTATCAACCAAGCTATTGTGTTTGCCAGCACCCAGATCGAGTGCGACGGTTTGGCCAATGACCTGCAACAAGACGGCTTTGACGCTGTTGCTCTGCACGGTGCTCTAAGCCAAGGTCTACGTAACCGCCGCCTGATGGCTTTGCGCCAAGGTCAGGTGCAAATTTTGGTGGCGACTGACGTTGCTGCCCGCGGTATTGACGTGCCCACTATCACCCACGTGTTCAACTTTGGCTTGCCCATGAAGGCCGAGGACTACACCCACCGCATTGGCCGTACCGGTCGTGCTGGTCGCGATGGTTTGGCCATTACTTTTGCCGAAATGCGTGATCGCCGCAAGATTTTCGACATCGAAGCCTACACGCGCCAGCCTATCAAGGCTGAAACGATTCCTGGCCTGGAGCCACAACAGCGCGCTCCTGAATCACGCCCCAGTTTTGCGGGTCGTGCCAATCCAGGTGGCGGCTTTGGCGGTGACCGCGATCGCAAGTTCAGCAACGGCCCTCGTGAAGGCGGCTTTGGTGGAAACCGTGGCAATGGCGGTGGTCGTGACTTTGGCGGCAACTCGCGTGACTTCGGTGGTGCAGCCAAAGAAGGTTTCAGCTACGAACGCAAGGGTGGTTTCAACGACCGCTTTGCTGGCCAAGGCAATCCAGCACCTCGCGGTGACTTTGCCCCCCGTGGTGATTTCGCACCACGCGGTGATGCACGCCCCCCTCGCGGTGATTTCAACGCGCCGCGCGGCGATTTTGGTGCCCCTCGTGGTGACTTCGCACCGCGCAAGCCAGCATTTAGCAAGCCCGCTGGTTTTGCTAAGCCCGGCAACGGCGGCAAAGTGTTTGTGCCCCGTGATGCCAAGAAGCGCCCTGCACGCAACGCTGACTAAAGTTCTTTGAAGCACAATGGCGGACAGGAGTTCGTCACCATGCTTTTAAACACACAGCCCGCCGATTTCGAACAGTTGTTCGAGTTGGCCCCAATCTCTCTCTGGTTAGAGGACTACAGCGCTCTCAAGGCGCTGTTTGTTCTTTGGCGTGCCGAAGGCGTCACCGATGTGGTCAGCCACATTCAAGACAATCCGGTATTGGCAGCGCAGTGTTCCGCCTGCTATCAAGTACTTAAAGTCAATCAGAAGACGCTTCAAGTTTTTTCCGCGCAAAGCCAGGCGGAGCTATTGTCCCGTCTGCCCGAGGTGTTTAAAGGCGACATGCTTTTCAGTATGCTGACCGAGCTGGGCCACCTGTGGAACGGTACTCTGGAGTTTTCCAGCCAGTCAGTTAACTACGCACTCGATGGACGTCGGCTGGATGTCCGCATCCACGTGCGCGTGTTGCAAGGGCACGAAGAGACGTGGGACCGCGTGATGGTCTCGTTGGAAGACATCAGCGCACAAGTTGCGGCGCAAACAGAATTGTATTTGAGCGAACAATATGCCCGCGGCCTTTTCGAGCACTCACCCGTGTCGTTGTGGGTTGAGGATTTCAGCGGCGTGAAATCGCTGCTGGAAGACGCCCGCAACAAGGGCATCGAAGACTTTCGCGTATTTCTAAGCGTGCATTCCGAGTTTGTGACCCGATGCATGCGAAAGATCAAAGTGGTCGACGTCAACCAGCAGACGCTGCGCATGTTTTTAGCGCGCACAAAAGAACATTTACTGGACAATTTGCACGCAGTTTTTCGCGATGAAATGCATGCCTCGTTCGCTGAACAACTGCATGACCTGTGGCTCGGTAAGACCTTGCAAATGCGCGAGGTGGTTAACTATTCTCTGAGCGGTGATCCCATTAATATCCACATGCAGTTTTCCGTGCTACAGGGGTATGAAGAACGGTGGGACAGGGTGCTGGTGTCGTTGGTTGACATCACCGCCAGAAAAAAAGCCGAGGCATATCTGGAATACCTTGGTAAGCACGACTCGCTCACGCGGTTGGGTAATCGTGCTTTTTATGTGGAGGAACTCAACCGCCTTTCACGGCATGGGCCATGGCCCTTGAGCGTGGTGGCGATTGATCTCAATGGACTCAAACGCATTAACGACCAAGAAGGTCACGCTGCTGGCGATGCGGTGTTGCGACGTGCTGGCGAGGTGTTGGCGAGTGCCACGGAGCGTGAAAATGTTTGTCTGGCACGCATCGGCGGTGACGAGTTTGTCGTATTGATGCCTGGCGCGGACTTGCGATCTGCGCAGATTTTGGTAGACCGCATTCACTCCATGGTGGAACTCAACAACCAGTTTTATCCCGGACATGCGCTGAGTCTGGCTGTGGGGATAGCGCTTTGCGAAGGCGTGGGCCAGATGGACAGTGCGTTATCTCGGGCGGACAAGGCCATGTTTGATGCCAAGGAGCACTTCTACGCCGAGCACGACCTCGATCGCCGTCGCCCCTAGCGCATGTTGTTGCGGCTTGCGAGTTCTACAAACAGACCGGCGTGGTCCAGGTCTGCAAGCCCATGCGAAACGCCTTGTGCATACAGCGCCTCAAATAGTTTTGTAATGGGTGCTTCAAAGCCAATTTCACTGGCGGTGCTCAAGGCGTTGCGCATGTCCTTGAGTTGTACTGACATTTTGCCGCGTGGCGCAAAGTCACGGTCCACCATGCGTTGGCCATGAACTTGCAAGATTCGGCTATCAGCAAATCCGCCAGTGATTGCTTCTTTGACTTTGGCCATATCAGCCCCGCCTTTTTCGCACATTAGCAACGCCTCGGCCACGGCACCAATGGTGATGCCCACAATCACCTGATTTGCGAGTTTCGCCAGTTGCCCTGCACCCGTCGGACCCACGTGCGTGGCCCGGCCAAATGCCTTGAAGACTGGCAGCGCACGTTCAAAGTTGGCAACTCTGCCTCCTGCCATGATGGCCAGCGTGCCCTGTTCTGCACCAATGGTGCCCCCAGAAACCGGCGCGTCCACGTAGTCCACATGTAACTCGCTCAGGCGTGCGGCGTGGTCTCTGGCCTCCACCGGTTTGATGGACGACATATCAATGACCAAGCTGTTCGCTGCCAGTGCTTTTGCAGTTCCATGGTTAAACAGTACTTCGCTGACTACACTGCCGTTCTCCAGCATGGTGATGGTGATGTCTGCTGATTGAACAGCCTCTCCTGGCGTGGCATGCGCCTGTGCTCCAAAGGGCGACAGGAGTTGTGCTTTCGCCAAGGTCCTATTCCACACATGCACTTCGTGGCCCGCTTCGCACAAACGCCGCGCCATTGGAAAACCCATCAACCCGATACCCAAAAAAGCAATTTTCATAGTTACATCAACAAATGTTCACCCGCGTTGTCGCCGCCCAGGGTGACGTAGTTCACCTTGCGAATGTCCATGAGCTTCTTGCCGCCGGAGTAGCTGATGGAGCTTTGCACGTCTTGCTCCATCTCAATCAGCGTATTGGCCAGCTTGCCTTTGATCGGTTCCAAAATGCGCTTGCCTTCGACGTGCTTGTATTCTCCCTTGTTGAAGTCACTTGCCGAGCCGTAGTATTCCTTGAACAGCTTGCCGTCCACTTCCACGGTCTGGCCGGGGCTTTCTTCATGGCCGGCAAACAGCGAGCCAATCATCACCATGGTGGCCCCAAAACGCACACTCTTGGCAATGTCGCCGTGGTCACGAATGCCGCCATCAGCAATGATGGGCTTGGTCGCTACGCGGGCACACCATTTCAGCGCACTGAGCTGCCAGCCACCGGTACCAAAGCCAGTTTTTAGCTTGGTGATGCATACCTTACCGGGGCCAATGCCGACCTTGGTGGCATCTGCACCCCAGTTTTCCAGGTCAATCACGGCCTCCGGGGTGGCCACATTGCCCGCAATGATGAAAGTACCCGGCATCTTGCTCTTGAGATAAATGATCATGTCGCGCACGCTGTCGGCGTGCCCATGGGCGATGTCGATGGTCACGTATTCAGGGGTCAGGCCCAATTCGACCAGTGTGTCCACGGTAGCGTAGTCTGGCTTTTTGACCCCTAGCGAGATGGACGCAAACAGGCCCTTGGCTTTCATGTCTTGCACAAACTTGACGTTGTCCAGATCAAAGCGGTGCATCACGTAAAAATAGCCGTTTTGGGCTAGCCAGACACAAATAGATTCATCGACCACCGTCTTCATGTTGGCCGGCACTACGGGCAAGCGGAATTTGCGTCCGCCCAGCTCAACACCGGCGTCGCACTCGGATCGGCTTTCCACGCGGCACTTGCGGGGAAGCAAAAGAATGTTGTCGTAGTCAAAAATTTCCATGGTCCAAGCTCCTGTTCAATTTCAAGAAAATACATTCAAAAAAGCGGACGCTTGGATCAGACCCGGCCATAAAAAAACCGGGTGCCAATTGCTTGGGCCCGGTGATTGATTCTACTCAGGTTTTGAAGTCGCTATCTTGCAACGGGAACAGGGTGGCGGCGCGTTTTGCTGCGTGTCCCCCGCCCGCTTTGCGGTCTCCTCCTTTAACTTCGCAAAACACACCACCACCCTGTTCCCTCGGGCGCTTTCTACAATGGGCCCATGCATTCCCTGTTCGCTCCATCTGACGCTGTGTCACCCCTCCTCGCCACCCTCAACCCCGAGCAAAGTGCCGCCGTTACGCTGCCCGCCGAGCACGCACTGATTCTGGCTGGCGCAGGCTCGGGCAAAACGCGTGTGCTCACCACCCGCATTGCGTGGCTGCTGCAAAACGGCTATGTCTCGCCCGGCGGAGTTTTGGCGGTGACGTTTACCAACAAGGCAGCCAAGGAAATGATGACGCGGCTCAGTGCCATGCTGCCGGTCAATGTGCGCGGCATGTGGATTGGCACTTTTCATGGGCTGTGCAATCGCTTCTTGCGCGCGCATTACAAGCCAGCCGGGTTGCCACAGGCGTTTCAGATTTTGGACACCCAAGATCAGCTCAGTGCACTCAAGCGGCTGTGCAAGCAAAACAACATCGACAGTGAGCGCTTCCCGCCCAAGCAGCTGGGCTGGTTCATTGGCAGCTGCAAAGAAGATGGACTGCGCCCCAAAGACGTGGTGGCCAGTGACCCGGAAACGCGCAAGAAGGTCGAAATTTACCAGCTGTATGAAGAGCAGTGCCAGCGGGAAGGCGTAGTAGATTTTGGCGAGTTGATGCTGCGCTCTTACGAGCTGTTGCGTGACAACGCCCCCATTCGCGAGCACTACCAGCGGCGCTTTCGCCACATTTTGATTGACGAGTTTCAGGACACCAACAAGTTGCAATACGCCTGGATCAAGATGATTGCGGGCCTGGAGCCGGAAGCCGGTGCAGGCAGTGGTGGTGCAGTGTTGGCGGTGGGGGATGACGACCAAAGCATCTACGCGTTTCGCGGTGCGCGTGTGGGCAATATGGCCGACTTTGTGCGCGAGTTTCAGGTGCAGCACCAAATCAAGCTGGAACAAAACTACCGCAGCTACAGCAATATTCTGGACAGTGCCAACGCACTCATTAGCCACAACAGCAAGCGCTTGGGTAAAAACCTGCGTACCGACCAGGGCGCGGGCGAACCCGTACGGGTGTACGAGGCACCTAGCGACTATGCCGAAGCGCAGTGGATGGTTGACGAGATGAAGCAACTCATCCGCGAGGGCACCGAACGCAAAGAAATAGCCGTGCTGTACCGCAGCAACGCACAAAGCCGGGTGATTGAAACCGCGCTGTTCAACGCCGCCATTCCTTACCGCGTGTACGGCGGCTTGCGCTTTTTTGAGCGGGCCGAAATTAAGCATGCGCTGGCCTACTTGCGCCTCTTGGAGAACCCCAATGACGACACCAGCTTCATGCGGGTGGTGAACTTTCCGGTACGTGGCATTGGTGCGCGCAGCATCGAGCAACTGCAAGACTTGGCGCGCGCGACCGGGTGCTCCCTGCACGATGCAGTCAGCACGCTGAGTGGTCGCCCCGGTGCGCTGATTGGCGGCTTCGTGGCAAAGCTGGATGTGCTGCGGGAGCAAACCGCGAGCCTCAACCTCAAAGACGTCATCAAACTGATGCTGGAACACAGCGGCTTGCTGGAGCACTACCGCAACGAACGCGAAGGCGAAGACCGCGTAGAAAACTTGGACGAGTTGGTCAATGCAGCCGAAAGCTTTGTGATGCAAGAAGGCTTTGGTCGCGAAGCGCCAGGCATGACGCCGTTGGTCAGCAGCCCGCAGGCCCTCACACAGCTATTGACCCAGAGCCCCGCCAGCCAAGGTCTGGGCGGTGCGGCGCTGGATGCCGGACCTGACGAATTTGGCGACACAGGTGAAACTCTGTCACCCTTGCAAGCTTTTTTAACACACGCCGCTTTGGAAGCGGGCGACAACATGGCTGCTGCCGGGCAGGACGCTATTCAGCTGATGACGGTCCACTCCAGCAAGGGGCTGGAATTTGACTGTGTGTTCATTACTGGGGTGGAAGAGGGCCTGTTCCCGCACGAAAATTCTTTGAGTGACCACGAGGGCCTGGAGGAAGAGCGCCGTTTGGCCTATGTGGCCATCACCCGCGCCCGCAAGCGCTTGTACCTGAGCCACTCCCAAACCCGCATGCTGCACGGCCAGACCCGCTACAACCTCAAGAGCCGGTTCTTTGATGAGCTGCCTGAAGCGTGCCTGAAATTTCTTACCCCTAAGCAGCAGCCCTTGCCAGTGGGAGGCGGGAGCGGCGGGTTTGGAGGGTACGGCAACAGCTGGGGCAATCGGGGTGGTGCTACAAATTCAGGAGCTGGTCACGCATACTCCACGGGCGCTACGGGTCAATTTAGCACTT
>JBEANP010000043.1:0-13442 GCA_041165385.1 Pseudomonadota bacterium
CAATGGCGGCAAGGCATTCCAAGGCATCGGCTTCAAAGGCGCGCATAGTGTTTTTGTATTAGTCAAACTAATGAATTAACTATCTGCATTATTTCACTTTCAGTGCGTCACGCTTTGCAGGACACTCATACCTTATGAAAATCACCATTCTTGGCGCAGGCATTATTGGCATCAGCACAGCGTGGCATCTGGCAGAGCGCGGCCATGAGGTGACCGTGGTGGACCGGCAAAGTGACGCGGCACTTGAAACCAGCTTTGCCAATGCCGCGCAGATTTCGGTCAGCTACTGCGAGCCCTGGGCCAACCGCGAGGCTCCGCTGAAAGCCTTGAAGTGGATGTTTAGCAAAGAGGCGCCTTTGCTGTTTCGCCCGCAGTTGCCGTTCGGCGAGGGATTTCACCAGTACCGCTGGGCTCTGGAATTTTTGGCCAACTGCAACGACACGGCCTTTGAGCGCAATGTGCAGCAGCTCGTAGCCTTGGGCTCTTACAGCCACACCGCCCTGAAAGAAGTGGTGGCTGCCACCGGCATTGAATTTAACCGCCTAGAAAAGGGCATTGCCCACTACTTCGTGGATCCAAAGTCTTTTAGCGGCGCCGCCAAGTCCGCCGCCATGATGGCCAAATACGGAGTGAACCGCCGCGTGGTCAGCAAAGAAGAGTTGCTCAAAATTGAACCCGCTTTTCAGCAGTTTGCAGCGCACATTGTGGGCGGTACCTATACGGCCAGCGACGAAAGTGGCGACGCACGCGTGTTCACCCAGCAACTGGCCAAACGCTGCGCGGCCAAAGGTGTCAAGTTTTTGTGGGGCCACGACGTGCTGGCGCTGAACCAGCGCGCCAGCACCAACGGCAGGAGCGCAAACAAAACCATTGACACGGTAAGCGTGCGGGATCAGATTTCAGGCCGTGCCCAAACGCTCACAGCCGACCATTTTGTCGTGGCCATGGGCGCGTACACCGCGCCGTTGTTGCGCACCGTAGGCGTCAACCTGCCCATCTACCCCGGCAAGGGCTACAGCGCCACCTTCAAAATCCTCAAACCCGAGCTGGCCCCACAAGTCAGCTTTATTGACGACTCCGTGAAATGCGCCATGAGCCGCCTGGGTGATGAGCTGCGCATTGCCGGCACCATCGAAGTGGGCGGCTACAGCTTGGACCTGGACGGTAGCCTGGCCCGCGCCCGCTGCGCCATGCTGGCGCGCCGGGTGGAGACCGTGTTCCCAGGCGTATGCGACACCCGCACCGACGCAGAGGGCGGCAACCCGCGCTTCTGGACCGGCCTGCGCCCAGCCACCCCCACCAATATCCCATATATCGGCAAAACCAAGGTAGGCAAACTGTGGGTCAACGCCGGTCACGGCACCTTGGGCTGGACGCACGGTGCAGGCTCGGGCAAAGCCATTGCAGAACTGATCAGCGGGCAGCAACCTGAGATGCAGTTTGGGTTTTATGGAGTGGACAAACCATCGACGGCGTGGGCAGCGCTCAAACACCCCTGAAACACTTGCGTCGCCCGGCTGACTTGGGGTGACCTGCGGGTGATGGCGAAAAACTGGCAGTCGTAACGCAGCACATCGGGCTGCACAGCGCGCATTTGGCCGCGCTGCACAAAGGCCTCGGCGTAGTGGTCAGGCAAAAAACCCAAAAATTCACCCGACAGAATCAAGGTCGCAATCGATTCTTGGTCAAAACCTGTGGCGCTGCGCGGCAAGCGCTGCGCCTGCGACAACTCCATATTCGGGGAGTGGTAGCCCAGCCCTGCAAAGCGCTGCTCGCGCAGGCGGTCCCAACCCAGGGCGACCGGCGCTTGGTCAAACAAGGCGTGTGCCTTGCCGCAGTACACCGACATAGCTTCGTCAAACAGCGGTGTGTATTCCAGTGTGTCCGAGCTGCGGTGGCCAGGGATGATGCCGATGTGAAAGGTGCCATCCAGCACACCACGCTCAATGGCAGTCAGCGTGCCCACATGCAGATTCAGCGCCACATCGGGGGCCTGAGCGGTAAAGCTTTGAATGGCCTGGGCGATATGGCAGGCCGGGTTGCTGGCGGTTTTGTCAAACACCGCAATGTGCAGCTGCCCGCCCATGCGCTGGTGAATCTCGTCCACACTGGTGCGAAAAGCATCCGTGGCGGCCAGCAAATGGGTGGTCTTGGCATAAATGCGCTCCCCCTCAGGCGTGAGCGCAAAACCTGCGCGGCCCCGGCGGCACAGGGTCAGGCCCAGGCGAGTCTCCAGGTCTTTAACGTGGCGACTGATAGTGGAGGTGCCGATGTTGAGCTCCAGCTCTGCTGCCGCCATGCCACCGCAATCCACCACCGCGCGGAACACGCGCAGCAGGCGCAAATCCATATCGCCAATAGGGGCCAACACCGCACGCGCCTTGGGTTTTGTGGTGAGTTTTTGTATTTTTACTTGCATAAATTAGCAACCAAGTAGTGATATTTGTATCTTTATAAGAGTAACAGACGCGCCCACAATCAACTATCTAATTAGGAGATGCCATGAAGCTCACCGACCTGACCCACATCAGCAGCCCCACCCTAGGCGCGCCTATGACCACCACCACGCCCTACCCCCAAGACCGCGCGTGGCTAGAGTCCCACTGGATGCCCTTTTCGGCCAACCGTAGCTTCAAGGCCAACCCGCGCATGATGGTCAGCGCCCAGGGTGCCTACTACACCGACAACCATGGCCGCAAAATTTTTGACGGCCTGTCGGGCTTGTGGACCTGTGGTCTGGGCCATGGCCGCACCGAAATTGCACAAGCCATTGGCCAGCAAGCAGCCACCATGGACTACTCACCCGGTTTTCAGTTTGGGCACCCGCTGTCGTTCGAGCTGGCCAACAAAATCACCGAACTCACCCCCGACGGGCTGGACTACGTTTTCTTTACCGGCTCGGGTTCCGAGTCTGCGGACACCTCGCTCAAGATGGCACGGGCCTACTGGCGTGCCAAAGGCATGGGCACCAAAACCCGCCTGATTGGCCGCGAAAAGGGCTACCACGGCGTGAACTATGGCGGCATCTCGGTGGGCGGCATTGTGGGCAACCGCAAAACATTTGGCCAAGGCATTGAAGCCGACCACCTGCCCCACACCCAGCCCCCCGCAGGCTCTTTTTACAAAGGCATGCCACCACAAGAAGGACCGATGGGCGCAGAGCTGGCCGACGAGCTGCTCAAGCTGATTGCCCTGCATGATGCGTCAAATATTGCGGCCGTGATTGTGGAGCCCATGTCCGGCTCGGCAGGCGTGGTGGTGCCACCCGTGGGCTACTTGCAGCGCCTGCGCGAGATTTGCACGGCCAACAACATCTTGCTGATATTTGACGAAGTGATTACCGGCTTTGGCCGCATGGGCGCGTACACCGGTGCTGCTGCTTTTGGTGTGACACCCGACATCATGAACGTGGCCAAACAAATCACCAACGGCGCGCAACCGCTGGGCGCAGTGATTACCAAAAAAGACATTTACGACACCTTCATGACCAACGGAGGGCCCGATTACATGGTGGAGTTCGCCCACGGCTACACCTACTCGGCCCACCCCATTGCTTGCGCTGCAGGCATTGCCGCACTGGACATTTTGGTGCGAGAAAACATGGTGGAGCGTGCCGCAGCACTGGCCCCGCATTTTGAGAGCGCGGTGCACAGCCTGCGTGGTGCCAAGCACGTGGCCGACATTCGCAACAGCGGACTGGCGGCCGGCCTCACCCTGACAGCCGTGCCCGGCGAGCCTGCCAAACGCCCGTATGAAGTGGCCATGAAGTGCCTGGAAAAAGGCTTTTACGTGCGCTTTAGCGGCGACTGCATTGCCATGGCGCCACCGTTTATTGCCACCCCAGCTGAGATCGACAGCATGGTCAACGCGCTGGGCGAAGCGCTCAACGCAACCGACTGACCTGCAACACGCCAGTAATTATTGCTACTATTTTCATAGCTGCTTACGCATATCCCACAAGCGCTGCAGGCACTTTTGATACCAAAAATCATTTTTTACAACAAGAGACTTCTTTTTACATGACCTCAACGCTCCCCACCGTCGGCCACCTGATTGGTGGCAAATCTGTAACTACGGGTACCCGTGCCCAAGACGTGTTCAACCCCGCCACCGGCCAAGCCGAGAAGCGCGTGCTGCTGGCCAGCAAAGCCACCGTGGAAGAGGCCATTGCCAACGCACAGGCTGCATTCCCCGCCTGGCGCAACACCCCGCCACTGAAGCGCGCCCGCGTGATGGGCAACCTCAAGGTGCTGCTGGAAAAGCATGCCGACGAGATCTGCGCCATGATCACCGCCGAGCACGGCAAGGTGCTGTCTGATGCCTTGGGCGAACTGCAGCGCGGCATTGAAAACGTGGAATACGCGAGCTACGCACCCGAGTTGCTCAAAGGTGAGCACAGCAAAAACGTGGGTCCTGCCATCGACAGCTGGAGCGAGTTTCAACCGCTGGGCGTGGCAGCTGGCATCACGCCGTTTAACTTCCCAGCCATGGTGCCCTTGTGGATGTGGCCCATGGCCGTGGCCTGCGGTAACTGCTTTATTTTGAAGCCCTCTGAGCGCGACCCCACCAGCACCCTGCGTATTGCCGAGCTGGCGCTGGAAGCTGGCCTGCCACCCGGCGTGCTCAACGTGGTCAACGGCGACAAAGAAGCGGTAGATACGCTCCTGACAGACCCGCGCGTCAAAGCCATTAGCTTCGTGGGTTCCACCCCCATTGCCGAATACATCTACACCACCGGTTGCGCCCACGGTAAACGCGTGCAAGCCCTGGGCGGTGCCAAAAACCACGCTGTGGTGATGCCCGACGCAGACATTACCAACGCCGTGACCGCACTCATGGGCGCGGCTTACGGCTCGTGTGGCGAACGCTGCATGGCCATTCCACTGGTGGTGGCCGTGGGCGACCAGACTGCTGATGCCGTAGTGGCCGCGCTAAAGGTCGAGATTGCCAAAATGAAAGTTGGCCCCGGCACCGACGCCAGCAGCGACATGGGCCCCTTGGTCACCAAGGCACACTTTGAGAAGGTCAAAGGCTATGTCAACCAGGGCGTGGGCGAAGGGGCCACGCTGGTGGTCGACGGCCGTGGCGTGCACGTGGCGGGCCATGAAGCCGGTTACTTCCTGGGCCCCTGCCTGTTTGACCACGTCAAACCCGGCATGGTGATTTATCAGGAAGAAATTTTCGGACCCGTGCTGGGCGTGGTGCGCGTCAAAACCCTGCAAGAAGCCATGGACCTGATCGACGCCCACGAATACGGCAACGGCACCTGCATCTTCACCCGCGACGGAGAAGCCGCCCGCTACTTCTCGGACAACATTCTGGTCGGTATGGTGGGCGTGAACGTGCCTCTGCCCGTGCCCGTGGCCTACCACTCTTTTGGCGGCTGGAAACGCTCGCTCTTTGGTGACCTGCACGCCTACGGCCCAGACGCCGTGCGCTTCTACACCAAGCGCAAGACGATTACCCAGCGCTGGCCAAGTGCGGGGGTGCGGGAGGGGACTATGTTTAGTTTCCCTAGTAGCAAGTAAGCAGGTTTAAGACGCCTACTGCTCCGCTTTGCGCGGCCCGTCTGGCATGGTGCGCAGCATGAACTGGTCAAACAGCGGCACCGTAAAGGCGGTGTCGCCGTGTGCAGGGCTGTAGATCATTCCCTTTTTGATCAAGCTGGACCGCAGCGGCGCAATGGTTTGCACCTTGACACCCAGCCGCTCGGCTACTCCACCGGAGCGTTGGTTGCCGGTACCCAATTCGGCGAGGGCACTCAGGTAGTCTTTTTCTCGGGGGGTCAGGCGGTCAAAGCGCACGCGAAAGAAGCTTTGGTCCAGCCGGGCTGTGGAAGCAACGGTGGTTTGCCTGATCAGGTCCTCATCGATGGGGGATTGGCCCGCCATATTCCAGGACTGGTAGCCCCACTCTTGAAGGAAGTACGGATAGCCCTGGGTGACACGAAACACCTCGGCCAGTGCCTCGGGTGTAAATTCCACGCCTTGGGTAACCACAGGGCCTTGCAATGCCAGCGACGCGTCAGCCAGCGAAAGAGCTCCCACCTCAGGGTAGGTAAACAGGCGCTCGGCGTACGACTTAGACTTGCCCGCCAGACCCACAAGTTGCGGTAAGCCTGCACCGATCAACACCAGCGGCAAGTTGCGCTGCGAGACTCGATGCGTTGCCATGATAAGAGCGCTCATCTCCAACTCTGTCATGTACTGGAGTTCGTCGATGATGATGGCGACGGCGGTTTGGCGGTCGGCTGCAGCTTCACCCACCGCCACAAATAGCTCGGCCAAATCAGCTTCCAGGTCGCCGCTGTCGGCGGAGCCGGTTTCGGGGTCAATGTCCAAACCGAACTCTGCGTCACCGACCTTGACTTTGACGGCACCGATAAAGCTGCGCAAGACGCGCAAGCCGCGTTTCACCTTCTGGCTGACGTTTTGCATGCGGTCCAACGCAAAAAGCGTTTGCCGAAGCGCCGGCAACAAGAGGTTAGGCAGCGCCTTGCTCTCGTGGGCTTCGATCAGCAGTGCTTGGTAGCCTTGGGCTTGGGCCATTTCACGCACTTTGTTTAGCAGCACCGTTTTGCCCACACCACGCAAACCCACCATGAACATGCTTTGTTCTGTGCGCCCGGCCTTGGTGCGGGCGAGCAATATTTCCACCCGTCGCAATAGTTCCGAACGTCCTGCCAGTTCTGGGGGCTGATTGCCGGCTCCTGGGGAAAACGGATTGGTTAGTGGATTCATATCTACTGAAGTTACTTTGGTTTATCTAGTTTACTGTTTTTGTAGGTAACTTACAGTAACTTTTCTATACATCTGAAATACAGTTGTCCAACGGAACCCTCGACCGCGGCCAGCGGGATATTGGGCTTAAGGCAAAGCACGAAGTCAGCAAAGAGAACGGTGGCTTTGTCGCGCTTGGCCGTTTTGCCGCGCACCACCACACGCACTGCGCGCAGCGGGTACTGCGCGTAAATTTGGTCAAGCGCACAGGAACACATTTTTACGGCAAACTAGCGGCCTATTACTCTTCCCTACACGATGCTCCACTGGCTCCGATTACTGCGGGTTCTCTTTACTATGATGGCCCTGTGTGGTGGGGGTACCGTGCACGCGTTAGAGACAACCCAGGCGCCACGAGTGGTGCGTTTGGGGGTACTGGCATTTCAAAGCAAGGCCGATACTAATGCGCAGTGGGCCCCCACAGCACAGGCCCTAAGTAAGCGCTTGCCTGGCTACCGGTTTGAAGTCTTGGCCTTGAATTACGAAGAGCTCAATATCGCGGTCAAGGAAAAGCAGGTCGATTTTGTGCTGACCAACCCTGAGCGCTACGTGATGCTGCGTAACGTGTTTTTCTTGCGCCCCATAGTAACAATAAATGCGTCCCTGGAGGGGCGGGTGTTCAACCAGTTTGGTAGCGTCATCTTTACCCGCCAAGACCTGCCAACCATTAAGACGCTGCAAGACGTCAAAAACAAAAGGGTCGCCGCCGTAGGTTTGTACTCGCTGGGCGGATTTCTCATAGCCGCTGACACGCTGCTGCAAGCGCATGTGAATTTGAAATCTTCAGATGTGCGTGAATTAAAGTTTGTCGGGCTGCCGCATTCCACGGTGGTGGAGCGCGTGATGGCAGGCGATGCTGACGTAGGTATCGTACGCACCGGCGTCCTGGAACAAATGGCGCGCCAAGGCAAGCTCAACCTGTCCAGCGTGCGGGTGCTCAACGCCCAATCCAGCGCAGAATTTCCCCAAGCGCTGTCCACCGAGCTATATCCCGAATGGCCTTTGGCGGCCTTGCCTCAAACACCCGACACACTGGTGAAATCAGTCGCCCTGGAGCTATTGAATATTCGCTCGGAGTCTGTAGAGGCGCAAGCCGGGCGCTACCACAGCTTTTCTCCGCCTGCCAACTACGCTCAAGTGGAAATGCTCATGCGCCGCATGAAGGTGTACCCCGGTGTTGAGGCCGAGCCTTTATGGGCAGAGTTGTGGGAGGCATACAGCACACTTATACAGCTCGGCTCCCTATCTGCGCTATTTGTCGTGCTGGGTTTGTCGGCCTACTTATGGCGCAAAAACAACCACCTCAAGCGCATGACGCAGCTCTACCGCGTGGCTCAGAACGGGCTGCAAATTACCTCTGCTGCATTTCAAAGCCAAGTGGGCTTGATAGTGACTGATGGCGCCACGCGTATTGTCCGGGCCAACCAGGCGTTTTGCGACATGCTGGGCTACAGGGAAACGGATCTGGTTGGCAAAACCACCGCAGAGTTACGTGGCAATGACACCGCTGCCGGAATCACCACCGGCGCGTGGGAGCAGTTGCGTACCACCGGGCAGTGGGAAGGCGAGCTCAACATTCGAAACCACGCGGGACAGGATTTGCCATGCCAGGTCACCATCACCGCTATTCAAAATGAATCGGCCGGTGTGACTGGCTTTGTGGGCTCGTTTGTAGACATGACGGAACAGAAGCAAACCGAGTCAGAAATCCGCACACTCGCTTTTTTTGACACGCTGACGGGGCTGCCCAACCGGCGTCTGTTTTTGGGCCGTTTAGAGACTGAAATGACAAGGAGCTTTCTGACCCAGCAGCTCGGAGCGGTGTTGTTCATTGACCTGGATCACTTTAAGTTGCTCAACGATTCGCACGGCCACACGGTGGGCGACGAGCTTCTGCAGCTGATCGCCAGACGACTCGACCACTTGGGCACGGAGCAAACCATGGCCGCCCGGCTGGGGGGCGATGAATTTGTAATCATGCTCAGTGCCTTGGGGCCTGAACGCTTACAGGCAATGTCTCAAGCGATGGCATTTGCAGAGACTGTGCGTGAGGCCATACTCGCCCCCTACCAGCTCAACACCAACACACCGCTAGGCAGTGACGCGCAGGTGCTGCGCTACACCTGCACTGGCAGCCTGGGCGTGGCCTTGTTTGGCTTGGAAGAAGAGCAAGTAACCGAAGTGCTCAAGCGGGCGGACGTTGCCATGTACCAAGCCAAACAGGCCGGCCGCAACGCCATTCGCCCCTATGATCCTGCGGCGCAAACTTGGCTTAAAGAACGGCTGGCTCTCACTGGAGACCTGGAAAACGCACTGGCAAACCACCAGTTGCTGCTGCATTACCAGTTACAAATCTCGGCCAACGGGCAAGCCGCTGGAGCGGAATGCCTGTTGCGCTGGAATCATCCGGTACGGGGCGCGATACCGCCCGTTGAGTTCATACCGGTGGCCGAAGAAAGTGGCGCCATCGTTGCAGTGGGTGATTGGGTTTTGAAAACTGCCTGCGAGACGCTGGCGCAGTGGGCGCGCGTTCCCGCGCTAGAGCCGCTAACCCTGAGCGTCAACGTCAGCCCACGGCAGTTTATTGAAGCCAGCTTTGTGCCACGCTTACAAAACATACTGCAGCACAGCGGGGCTCGGCCAGCGCGTTTGGTGCTGGAAATTACCGAAGGTATTGTGTTGACAAACACTGCGCAAGTCATAGAAAAAATGCAGCAGCTACAGGGATTGGGGCTGCAATTTTCGATTGACGACTTTGGCACGGGTTACTCGTCGTTGTCTTACCTACACGCACTGCCGCTGAGCGAAATCAAAATTGACCGGGCCTTTGTCAACGACTTGCTGGAAAACACCGGGTCCGAAGCCATTGTGCGGGCCATTATCGCCATGGGCGACAGCTTGCACTTGCAGGTGGTTTCTGAAGGGGTGGAAACACAGGCCCAAATGGACAAGCTGATCACCATGGGTAGCAAATTGCTGCAGGGCTACTGCATTGGTCACCCCACGGATCTGGCAAATTTTGAACGCTTATTGGCCCGCCCACCTGCGGTCTGAAGTGTCACAAGAGATAATTCGCGCACATGGCACTTATCACTTTACTTGACGCCCAGCTGGCTTTCGGGCACGTCCCGCTGCTCGACCACGCTGATTTTTCTTTAGAGACGCAAGAACGCGTGGGCCTGATCGGCCGCAACGGCGCGGGCAAATCATCGATGCTCAAAATTCTGGGCGGCATGGAGCGCCCCGACGACGGCACCTTACAAGTGCAAACCGGCACGCGTATTTCCTACGTAGCCCAAGAGCCCCAGCTCGACGCTGATGCTACTGTTTTTATAGCTGTTCGCGCAGGTCTGGAGAGGGTTATTGGCCTGATTGAAGAGTATTGCCTGGGCCACGGCGACCTGGACGCGATGCAAAGCGAAATCGAGACCCTGGACGGATGGAACTGGGAACAGCGGGTCAATGAGACCTTGCAACGCCTGCACCTGAACCCCGACGCGATTGTGAGCACCCTGTCTGGCGGCACCAAGAAGCGCGTGGCCTTGGCCCAAGCCTTGGTCGCCCAGCCCGACGTGCTGCTGCTGGACGAGCCCACCAACCATCTGGACCTGGACAGCATTGAATGGCTGGAAGGCCTGCTGGTGGACTTCAAAGGCTCCATCATCACCATCACCCACGACCGCTCGTTTCTGGACAACGTGGCCACCCGCATCGTGGAGCTGGACCGCGGCAAGCTGATGAGTTACCCCGGCAACTTTGCCGCCTACTTGTTGCAAAAAGAAGAGCAGTTGGCGCAAGAGGCGGTGATTAACGCCAAGGCCGACAAGCTGCTGGCACAAGAAGAGGTGTGGATTCGCAAGGGCGTAGAAGCGCGCCGCACCCGCGCCACCGCGCGCATCGTGCGTCTGGACGAGCTGCGCAGCAAACGCGAAGCGCGCCGCGACGTGGTGGGCAGCGTCAACATGGACGTGAGCAGTGGCGACAAGAGCGGCAAGCTGGTCTCGGAGATGGTGCATGTCAGCAAAACCTTTGGCGCAGGAACAGAGCAAGAACGCCTGATCGTGCGCGACTTCACCGCCACCATTTTGCGTGGTGACAAAATTGGCCTGCTTGGGCCCAACGGCGCAGGCAAAACCACGCTGCTCAAGCTCATCTTGGGCGAGCACCAGCCAGACCCAGCCCCTGCCAACGCGCCCAAACCAGAACCCGGCCACAGCCCATGGGGCACGGTGCGCTTGGGTAGCAATGTCACAGTGGCGTACTTTGACCAGATGCGCAACGCACTGGATTTGGACTCCACGCTGGAGGACTTCATCAGCCCGGGGAGTGAGTGGATCGAAATTGGCACCCAGAAAAAGCACCGTAAAAGCTATTTGAGTGACTTTTTGTTCTCCCCCGCGCGCGCCACCTCACCCGTGCGCTCTTTGAGTGGTGGCGAGCGTAACCGCCTGCTACTTGCGCGCCTGTTTGCCCGTCCCGCCAACGTGTTGGTGCTCGACGAGCCCACCAACGACCTGGACATCGACACGCTAGAGTTGCTGGAAGATCTGCTGCAAAACTACGACGGCACGGTGTTTTTGGTCAGCCACGACCGGACCTTCTTGGACAACGTGGTCACCAGCACCATTGCGTTTGAGGGCGATGCCCAATGGCGCGAATACGAGGGCGGCGTGAGCGACTGGCTGATTCAGACCAAACGCGCCAATGCCATCAATGCGGCTCAAGGTAAAAGTGGCTCCAAGCCCTTTAACTACGAGCGTGAACAGCTACAAAAACAGGAGCAGGCTACTGCCCAAGTCAGCGCAAGCGCCCCCGCTGCACCAGCCCCCACCAAGACCAAAAAGCTCAGCTTCAAAGAGCAGCGCGAGTTGGATAGCCTGCCCGCAGCAATAGCCGCGCTAGAGGCCGAACAAAAAGACATTGCCACCGCGCTGGCCGACGGCAGCCTGTTTGCGTCAGACAACGTGCGCGCACTGGCTCTGACGGCACGCAACGCGCAGATTGACGATGCGCTGATGGTGGCACTTGAGCGCTGGGAAACCTTGGGCTCAGGTGCATAGCATGTTCCAACCCGATTCAAACACCGGTAGTAAGAACAGCGCCTTGAGCGTGCAGTTCTTTCAAACGCTGATTGACTCTAACCCTGATGCCGTAGCCATCCTGGATGAACACAATCGTTTACTCGTCTGGAATCAAAACTATGCATCGCTTTGGGGTGAAACTGATGCGGTGCTGGGTCATATGTCAAACGAAGAGCGCTGGACATTGCAGCGCCGTCACCTGGCGAATCCGCAGGTTGCGCACGGGTTATTCCCAGCACTTTTCACGCCCGACTACCAAGACCAGCGAGAAGAGTTTCAAATGGTCGATGGGCGCTGGTTTGAGCGCCATGTGTTTGACCACCGGGTAGACGGCCGAAAAATCGGCTTAGTCATCCACTGGCGAGACATTACCGAAATCCAAAATGCCCGCAAAGCCGCGCAATATGAGCGTGAGCTGACGCAGGCCATGATGGACAGCTTTCCGGACCAGATCTTTTTTAAAGACAAACAGAGTCGGTTTATCCGCATCAATCCCGCGCTAGCCAAGCGTTACGGGATCAGCGATGTCAGCGAAGCCATCGGCAAATCCGATGCTGATTTTTACGGTGCCGAACACGCCGCCAAGACCGCACGCGACGAGCAGGCCATCATGCAATCTGGCAAACCATTGCTCGGTGTAATTGACCTTGAGATCTTTCCCGATGGCACCACCGCATGGAATGTCAGCACCAAGATGCCGCTGTACGACTCCGATAAGCGCCTGATAGGCACTTACGGCATCGCCCATGACATTACCGAGCACAAAAAGACGGAGCAACTCATTTGGCAGCAAGCCAACTTCGATACGCTGACCAACTTGCCCAACCGACGCTTATTGCGAGACCGCTGGACGCAGGCAATTAAAAACCAAAGCCGCAACGGTTTGGGGCTGGCCTTTTTAGTGCTGGACTTGGATCACTTCAAAGAAGTTAACGACACCCTGGGCCATGCTATGGGTGACATGCTGTTGGTAGAAGCTGCGCAGCGTATCACCGCCTGCCTGCGATCAACCGACACGGTCGCGCGCCTGGGTGGCGACGAGTTTGCGCTCGTAGTCACTGAGATTACCGGTAGCGAGCCTGCAGCGCATTTATCCCAACGCATCATTCAGTCGCTTGCACAGCCCTTTTTGCTGGGTGCAGAAATCGCGTACGTTACGGCCAGTGTTGGCATTACTTTGTCACCCGAAGATGGCAGCGATATCGACGTCTTATTCAAACACGCCGACCAAGCCATGTACCTGAGCAAGTCTCGCGGCAGAAACCGCTATAGCTTTTTTACACGTGATCTTGAAATACAGTCGCAGCACCGCCTGCGGCTGGCCAATGATTTGCGCCAGGCGCTGCCCCTGCAGCAGCTGTTTTTGCTCTACCAGCCCATCGTTGAATTAGCCACCGGTCGGGTGAACAAAGCCGAGGCGCTGCTGCGCTGGCAGCATCCGCAGCTGGGGCTTGTCTCTCCTGGGGAGTTCATTCCCGTAGCTGAGTCCAGTGGGCTGATTCTTGAAATCGGTGAGTGGGTTTTTAAAGAAGCCGCGCGTACCGTACTGGAGTGGCGCAAGCAAACCGGCATTGCCATGCAG
>JBEANP010000044.1:0-13348 GCA_041165385.1 Pseudomonadota bacterium
AACACATAGTGCGCCAACTCCGGGGCGGCGGCCAGTGCTGCGTTCAGGGCGGTTCGCAAGCTGCCCGCTGCCACGCTTTGCGGTGCGCATTCCACGTGACGGCGCAGGCTAGGCGCAAATTCCACAATCACCATATGCCACCCCGTTGATTAAAAAATAGCCCCAGCCCGGATTACAGCACAGGGTAATCTGTGTAGCCCTTGTCGCCTGGAGTGTAAAAGGTGCTGCTGTCGGGCGTGTTGAGCGCTGCACCGGCCCGAATGCGCTCGGGCAGGTCGGGGTTAGCCAGGAATGCGGTGCCAAAGGCCACAGCGTCCACCTTGCCCTCGGTGATGGCTTGTTCGGCTTCAGCCGGGGTGTAGCCCATGTTGCCAATCAGCACGCCTTTGTAGTGGGCGCGGGCCGGGGTCATTACGTCGGCCTTTTGCACGCCAAAAAAGTCGGCGCGCATCAGGTGCAGGTAGGCCAGGTTGAACGCATTGAGCTTGTCCGCCAGATAGGTGGTCAGGCCCACGGGATCGCTGTCTTTCATGCTGTTGAAGCTGTTCAGGGGCGACAAGCGCAGGCCCACGCGGTCAGAACCAATGGCGGCGCACACGGCAGTCAGCACTTCAAACAGAAAGCGGGCCCGGTTGTCCAGAGAACCACCGTAGGCGTCGGTGCGCTGGTTGGGGGTGTCGCGCAAAAACTGGTCAATCAGGTAGCCATTGGCCCCGTGCACTTCTACGCCGTCAAAGCCCGCGGCAATGGCGTTTTTGGCGCCTTGGGCAAATGCGGCCACTATGGCGGCAATTTCGGGCGCGCTGAGTGCTTGCGGCACTGCTTGAGGCACCTTGCCAGAAGGCGTTTGAATCTCGCCCTCAATGGCCGTGGCGCAGCTTGAAACACTGCCCTGGCCGCCGTTGCTATTGGGGTGGGCTGCGCGGCCTGCGTGCCAAATTTGCATGAAGATGCGCCCGCCTTTGGCGTGCACTGCGGCGGTGGTCTTTTTCCAGCCTTCTATTTGCGCGGCAGAGTACACACCGGGCTCGGCAACAAAGGCCGATGTGCCTTCGGCCACCATGGTGCACTCAGTAATCAACAAGCCGCCGCTGGCGCGCTGCGCGTAGTACTCAGCCATCATGTCGTTAGGCATGTGCTCCATGCCCGCACGGGTGCGGGTCAGTGGGGCCAAGATGACGCGGTTAGAGAGCGTGAACGCGCCAACTTGAAGGGGATTGAACAGCATGAGGTGAACCTATGGGTTAACTAGAAGAGTTTGCACGTGCGGTCGAATCCCTATGATTTCAAGATTGCTATAAATTAAATAGCTGACGACGTAGCCTGCACGGGGGCTAAAGGTGCCGCCCGTGCCGTCAATCACGTCGATGATGAGCTGGTAGCGAAGTCCGTTTGAACTTACGCTACCGATGATCCGCTTGAAGCCATGCAAAGGCTTCTTCTGATGGCATAGGTCGGCTAAACAAATACCCTTGGGCAAAATCGCAGCCTTGCGCTTTGAGCCAATCCATCTGCTCTTGGGTTTCTACCCCTTCTGCAATGACCGGAAGATTAAGGCTGTGCGACATGGCCAAAATGGCGCGAACCAGAGACTGATCTTCCTGCTGTTCGACCACTCCAGTGATGAAGCCTTTATCAATTTTGATCGTGTCTGCCCGAACGTGCTTGATGTAACTTAGTGACGAGTAGCCGGTACCAAAGTCATCAATCATGAGCTTGATCCCCATTGCGCGTATTCCCTCCAGCCAACGGGTCACAGCCGCCGAGCTGTCAAATAGCACCGACTCGGTTATCTCAATACTCAATTGCTGTCCGGTAAGCCCATACCGGGTCAGTGTGGTTTTTATCAAGTCCAGTGGCAATCCCTGAGGTACCTGACGGCCTGAAACGTTAATGGCAACGCCAATTTTTGGATCTAAACCCTGACCATACCAATCCGCCAGTTGCCTGCAACTTTCATCCAGCACCCAGGCACCAAGCTCGACAATCAGTCCGGTTTCTTCCGCCAGTGGGATGAATGCATCCGGGCTAATTAAGTCAATTTCAGGGTCCTTCCAGCGCACCAACGCCTCGACGTGTGAGATTTGCAGGTTACCAATTGCCATGATCGGCTGGTAGAACATTTGAAAATGTTTCAGAGCCAAGGCTTGCCGTAGGCGTAGCTCCAATGAACGGCTCAAAAGGATGCTGTCGGTCATGGATGGGTCGTAAAAGCAATACGTTTTGCGACCTTGCACTTTGGCCTTGTACATGGCCATTTCTGCACAACGGAGCAAGTCAGTGGCTGTATGACTGTTGTCCGGGTAAATGGCTATTCCGATGCTGGCGCCCGACCACACGGAATGGCCCCGGAGGTCGAATACATGGCCCATCACTTCAAGTAAGGTGAGTGCTAGTTTTGTGGCTGCAGACGGGTCGCTGATTTGAGGCAAAACCAACGCAAACTCATCGCCCCCTAGGCGAGCCACAAAATCGCCTGCCGCCATGCATCCGCGCAAGCGGTAGTAAACCTGCTGCAACAGCAAGTCACCCGCTTCATGCCCCATAGAGTCATTGACCTTTTTGAAACGGTCTATGTCTACGACCATCACTGCAAACGGTTGGCTTTCAGCAGCTTGTGCGCGCAACAACTCTTCAGCCAAGTGTTCAGCCAGGAAATTGCGGTTGGGCGCGCCGGTGAGTGCATCGAAGTTTGCACGCCGATAAACTTCATTTTGAATTTTCTTACGCTCTGAGATATCGCGAAAAACGACCACTGCACCGTCAATTTGTCCATTGCGCCACACTGGCGTGATGGACAAGTCGGCAGGAAAACGCCGCCCGGTGTGGCTGGTAAGAACGAGAGTGTCGCTTTTCCATGCCCTGCCTGCCGCCAAAGCTTCATTCAGTGGCCCATCGCTATCCATTGCTAGCAGCTTTTGTAATGGCTGTCCGAGCGATACGTCGTGTTCGTGATCGAGCATGCGCCGGGCAGCGGCGTTGACAAAACTCACGCGGCCATCAGCAGCAAGTCCTACGATACCTTCTGCGGCAGCTTCCAGTATGGATTGATTGCGCAATGCGAAAGTCTCCAACAATCGCGCTTCAGACGCGATGTCCTTCATCAAGCGAAATGCACGTACAGCCGCATAAAAAACCGCAATCACAATGACAAAGAAGAGTGCGGATATCCAAGGCAGCACTGCACCCACCATTTGCAGTCCTGGTCGCGGCTGCGGCCAAGTGGCAATACCTGCCATTTGAGCGTTAGCCATTTGCAACGGCACGCCAATCTCGTCCGGGCCTATTTCCGCCTTGAGCTGCAACTTGGGTTGAGACATGACTTCACTGGTCACCGGCAAAACGGATTCTGTCAGCGATTGCGCAAAAAGCAGCAAAGCGCGTGGGTCGGGGTTGGGCTTGGAAGAAGCCTTTTCTGATTGAAAGCGCACTGCCGCAACCAAGTGCAAATGTCCTTGTAAACGGACTATTCCAGTGGCGGCGCCTAGTGTGGCGTCTGTTGATGCTGGCCGTTCGCGCGCTGCTTGAATGAGGGAGCGCAAAGACGCATCTTCTAACCCCATTTTTAAATTGACTTGATGGTTTTTATTGCCTGCCACAAAGAGAATGTTGTCGTTCCCGGCGATCACCATGCTCAATGACAAACCAAAGGATTTGATGGCGTAGTCGCCTGGGTTGGAGTTCCACCACTCACTATCGTTATTTATCAGCAAGGACTCTATGGCTTCGTCCCAGTTGGAGTAGTCCATGGCATGCACCGCAAGCTGCTCCGATTGCAGCTTTAGCAGTCCGTTGAAATGCACCTGCGAGCTACTCGCGGCAAACTCATCTTGTTTGTCACCCGCGTGGACCAAGAGCAGCAACATGGCCGTGATACTGGCGGCAATAACAACACCCAGCACGGCCGCGAGCACTTTGAGGGTAAGGACACCGGGTGGATTCACGCCACTGCGTACAGTTTTTGGCACTTCAAACGAACTCCCCAGCCCTTCATTGGCCGATGCGCAATTTGTTTTTTCCAGTTCGTTGGTGCTCATATCGTAAGAAATTTAGCGATCCATCATATCAACGGAGATTGAGCGGAATTGCGTTCTTGCCGGTAGATTGCGTTGTCGAATGGCAAATCACTGGCCGATAACTAAATTGCTATAAAAATAATAGCTTCTTACGCAATATTCATGAGTGCTACAGCGATATTTTGCATATTTTTAGCTCTCAAATAATCGACCGACAATCGCCAGCTTGCCACCCCCGCGCTGGACCACCACGCCTTCGCCGGATTGCGGCACGATGCCTGTCAGGGCGGTAATGTTGACCTGGTGAGTAATCACCACCAACGTGCCCGGGCCGCGCCAATCCAGCAAAAGTTGCCGTGCTGCAGCAGTTTGGGCAGACTCGCTATCGCGGTCACTGAAAAATGAATTGAATGCGGGCTCCACGCGCATAGCGGGTGCCCCCCTATTTGCAAACGCAAGATGGGCCGTGTCGCGGGTTCGGCACCACGCCGAATGCCACACTGCAGTGACATTGACGCCGTTGTGTCGCAGGGTGTCACCCAGGCGCTTGGCTTGCTGGCGGCCTTCCTCGCTCAAGTTGCGCTGGTTGCTGCAGTCACTGGCCACGAAGCCAGCAGGATCGCCACCACCCGGGGCAAGGGCATGGCGAAACAGTACGATTGAATCCGGCGCTTTGAGTGCCTGCCAAGCGTCGGCCGTGTTGGCCTGGGTAGACAATGCAAGTGCGCCCAAAGCAGGCGCTGCCAGCCAGCGCAGGCAAGAGCGGCGAGAAATTGCCAAGGTGAATGGTGTGTGCATAAGGACCTTTGTATTTATGAAAACGGTAATGCAGTGTGGGTTCCGGTGGGTACGGCAATTCGGGCTGGGTGTCAGTATCTGCGTGGCACAGAGTGCCGTCTTGGCACAGGCGCAAAGTCCCTCCGTGGCGTTAAAGATAGATGAAGTCAACACCACCTTGCAAAGCCCGTGGGCTTTGGCTTTTTTGCCCGATGGCCGCATGCTGGTCACAGAAAAGAATGGCACGCTCAAGTTGCTGGCCACTACGGGCCAGACATTGGGCACCCTGGACGGTGTTCCAGCAGTCAACAGCGCGGGGCAGGGCGGTCTACTTGACCTGGCGTTGGACCCTGCGTTTGCCTCCAACCAGCGTGTTTACTTCAGCTTTTCTGAGAGCGACAGCGCCAACGCGCGGCTGAGTGGCACCTCGGTGGCCCGCGCGCGCCTGGATTTGGCGGCCAACGGCTTGAAAGACGTCACTGTGATCTACCGCCAGGTGCCCAAGGTCAACTCCAGCGGGCACTTTGGTTCGCGGCTGGTTTTTGATCGCAACGGCTATTTGTTTGTGACCTTGGGCGATCGGCAATCCCGCGCAGAACGCGGCTTCGCGCAAGACCTGTCGCGCGGCAATGGCAAAGTGGTGCGCATCACCACGGACGGACAACCTGCACCGGGCAACCCCAGTTTCAGCGCCACAGGTGCCCAGCCCGGCGTGTGGAGCTATGGCCACCGCAATCCTCAAGGCGTTGCCCTGCACCCCCGAACCGGGGAGCTTTGGTCCAGTGAGCATGGCCCGCAAGGCGGCGATGAGATCAATTTGGTGTTGCCCGGGCGCAATTACGGTTGGCCCGTGATTAGCTTTGGGCAAGAGTACGGCACTACCACGCCTGTGGGCGAGGGCACTGCCAAGGCGGGCATGGAACAACCCGTGAGCGTATGGGTGTCGCGGGATGGAAGTCCATTGACTGGTACGACGCAATCGTCCATTGCGCCCAGTGGTTTGACCTTTTATACCGGCGACAAATTTCCTGAATTTCGGGACGATTTGTTCAGCGGCGCTCTGGCCGGCGCCGCTTTGTGGCGCATAACGCTGGGCGGGCCACAGGGCAAAACTGAAGTGGCGCGGGAGCGCATGCTTGCCAGCTTGGGCGAGCGCATTCGCGATGTGCGGCAGGGGCCCGACGGCTGGCTGTATTTGCTGGCAGACTCCGGCAAGTTGCTGCGCTTAACCCGCTAGTCTTGCATCAGCGCACCATGGCCACACCCTTGATTTGGGCGTAGAGCGGCATCCCTGGCACAACGCCCAACCGGCGGGCCGACAGTTGGCTGATGCGTGACAGCAGGCGCGTGGTGTTTACGGTGGTGCCTTGCTGAGCATTGCCCAGCTGCAAACCGAGCAGCACCTGGCCCGGCCCGTCCTCCATCATGTCCATCACCGTGGCGGGCAAGATGTTGAGCACGCTGGTGAGTTCCGGCTTTTGCAGCGACACGCTGACATCGCGCGCCTGAATGCGTACCCGTACCTTTGTACCTGTGGGCAGTGGCGTAGCGCGGGTTTGCGGCAATACCAGAGTGCCGCCTGCAAACTCTAGTATGCACATTGGGTCGTCGTGCGCTTGATCACAGATGCGCGCTTCTATCAACGCGGCAGCGCCGTCGCCATGGGCCAGCGGCAAGTCCAGTCGCGTCATCAAGTCCATCACCGGGCCGCTGTGTTGCACCTGGCCCCCATCCAGCAGCACCACATGGTCGGCCAGCCGGGCCAGCTCATCCATGGAGTGGGTGACATACACCACGGGGATGTCGAGCAGCTCGTGCAGTTGCTCCAGCCACGGCAATATTTCGGCTTTGCGCTGGGCATCCAGCGCGGCCAGCGGTTCGTCCATCAGCAAAATTTGCGGGCTGGTGGCCAGCGCGCGTGCAATAGCCACCCGCTGGCGCTCGCCACCCGAGAGTTCATGCGGCTTGCGTGCCAGCAGGTGGCCAATGCCCAGCAGTTCCAGTGCCTGGTCCCAGCCCACGCGGCGCTGTGCGGGTGGCGTGCGGTTAAAGCCAAACTGCAAATTGCCCTGCACGCTCAGGTGCTGCAACAGACTAGCTTCTTGAAACACATACCCCAGCGCACGCTGGTGCACGGGGCGAAACACGCCGCTGGCCGTGTCTTGCCACATTTCGCCTGCCACACACACGCGGCCCGTGGCGCGGGGCTCCAGCCCGGCCAGCACGCGCAGGCACGTGGTTTTGCCCGAGCCTGAGGGGCCAAACAGCACGGTTACGCCTTGCGCTGGCAACCGCGTGTTGACGTTGAGGGCGAAGCCGTTGCGCTGGAGTTGCACGTTGAATTCCATCGCGGGCCTTGGCGTGACCGGCGGGCGTGTTGCGCTCATGGCATGCCCTGCTGTGGCTGGGTTTGTTGCCTGTAGTTGCTCTGGCTACGCTGGTTGTAAACGTTCAGCGCCAGCAGCACCGCAAACGCAAACACCAGCATCACGGCGGCCAAGCGGTGCGCATCGGCATATTCGCCTGCTTCTACATGGTCATAAATTTGCACTGACACCACACGCGTCACCCCGGGGATGTTGCCACCCACCATCAGCACCACACCAAACTCGCCCACGGTGTGGGCAAAGCTCATGATGGTGCCGGTAATCAGGCCCGGCTTGCACAGCGGCACCACTACATGAAAAAACGTATCCAGTTTGGATGCGCGCAGCGTGGCGGCCACTTCCAGCGGGCGCTCGCCCAATGCTTGCATGGCGTTGTGCACTGGCTGCACCATAAAGGGCAACGAGTAAAACACCGAGCCCACCACCAAGCCTGCAAACGTAAAAGGCAGCAGGCCCCAGCCCACCGCCTGCGTCCACTGGCCAATAGGCCCCTGCGGCCCCATGCTGACGAGCAAATAGAACCCCAGTACTGACGGCGGTAGCACCAAAGGCAAGGCAACCAGTGCAGCCACCGACTTGCTGGCCCACGACTGCGAGCGTGCCAGCCACCATGCCAGTGGCGTGCCCAGCACCAACAAAATGACCGTAGTCAGTGCGGCTACTTGCAGCGTGAGCGCAATGGCTTGCAGGTTGGCGGCGGATAGCAGCATGTCCGGATTCACAACCCGTAGCCGTAAGACCGTATCAGGTCTTTGATATTCGGGCTTTTGAGCAATTGCATTAGCGCTTGCGCGGCTTCATTGCCAGCACCGTGTTTGAGCACCACGGCATCTTGGCGGATCGGGTCATACAAGTTCTGCGGAATGGCCCACAACGAGCCACCTTTGAGCCTGCCGCCTTCCAGCACTTGCGACAGGGCTACAAAGCCCACGTCCGCATTGCCGGTGACCGCAAAAGTGTAGGTCTGGCCAATGCTTTCGCCCTGCACCAGCTTGGGTGCCAGCGCTGCACGCAGGCCCAACTTGTCTATCACCTGCACGGCTGCCGCGCCATACGGCGCGACTTTGGGGTTGGCGTAGGCCACCTTACCCAGGTTCGCCAGGTTGGCTTGCTTTAGCACGCCTCCAGCAGCATCTACGCGCGCGGCGTTGGCCGACCACAGCACCAGCTTGCCCGTGGCGTAGGTAAAGCGGCTGCCGGCTTGTGTGATGCCTTCTTTCTCCAGCTTCTGGGGTGTTTGCGTGTCGGCAGCCAGCAGCACGTCAAACGGCGCGCCGTTTTGTATTTGTGCGTATAGCTTGCCAGTAGAGCCCAGCGTTACCGCGATGGTGTGGCCGGTGGTTTTTTGCAGCACGGCGGCAATGGCCTTGATGGGCTCGGCAAAGTTGGCCGCCACAGCGATGTGGGCCACCTGGGCTTGTCCGGCCACACACTGATGCCCGCCGCACAGGGCCAGCAGGGCCACAAACCAAAGATGTACAGACCACTGCGCCATGTTTTGCTGCGTTTCGCTTTTGTTGAATGCAAGTGCGAAAGTATAGGAGGGGGCGTTACCCCCAAGAGGCTCGGGGCCGCAGCATCAATTCATGATGGCAGACGCGCCTTTTTCCAAGCCTGCGACCGCATGGCTTTGTGCAATATTGGCGTGGATGCTGGCGCGGTGGTGATCGCCTTTTTCGTGCAAGCGTGCAGCCTCGTAGTGGTGTTTGCTCGCGCGTTCATGGCTTTCTGCCGCGTTACGGTGCTGGGCCTGGGGGGTATTTAAGGTGTTTTGGTGGACGTAGTCGCTAATGTTGATCATTGCCAGCTCCTTGCGTTAAGAATGCACTGGATGCTAGAACGACCCTAGTTGACCTTCTGTGCTCTTACCCACTTAGCACCGCAAAGGCTGTAGCAACACCACTAGTGCTCCCGCACCACCTTGGGCTGGTGGAGCCTGCACAAAGGCCACCACCTCGCTCTTTTGCACCAGCCAGCGGTGTACTTTGTCTTTGAGCACCGGCGTTTTTCCGGGTGAGCCCAACCCCTTGCCAGTGACCACCCGCACGCAGCGTATGCCCTGCTTGTGTGCATCCCGCACAAAGGTGGTGAGCGTGGCACGGGCCTCGTCGGTGCGCAGGCCGTGCAAGTCCACTTGCCGTTGAATTGACCACTGCCCTCGGCGCAGCTTGTGCAACACATCGGTACCCACGCCCGGGCGACGAAAACTAAGCAGCGCGTCTGTTTCCAGCAGGGTGGTGATGTCCACCTCGTCGCTGATCGCCTCTTGCAGCGCGGCAGCCTCGTCCAGCATGTGCTGTTTGGGTATGGGCTTGGGGCGCTCGGGCGTCAGTTCGGCGCGCTTGGGTGGTACCAACGTTTGCACTTTGCCAATGGCGGCCTGAAACAGGTTGCTGGCCGCTGCCTTGCGTTTGGCATCAGCCGCAGCCTGGGCCGCCAGTGCTGCAGCGCGTTGGGCTTGCGCTTCAATTTCTTTTTTTACCGACTTCAGGTCGGCCAGTGAGTTGATCTTCACATCAGCCCCTGTTCGGCCATCGACAAAGCTTGGCCAGGTGCCACGATGATGTGGTCCAACACCCGTACATCCACCAGCGCCAACGCGGCCTTCAAAGTGTTGGTAAGTGCTTCGTCGGCGCGGGATGGTTGCACAGAGCCGCTAGGGTGGTTGTGGGCTAGCACCACGGCGGCAGCCTGGTGGTGCAAGGCGCGAATGACTACCTCTCGGGGGTAGACGCTGGTTTGGGTCAAAGTCCCCCGAAACAATTCCTCCATCGCCAGCAGCCTGTTCTGGCTGTCCAGGAACAGCACCGCAAATACCTCGTGTGCGCGGGCTGCTAGGTGCAGTTGCAGGTAATGTTTAACGGCATGGGGATCGGCAAACACGGCACGCTCGGTGAGCTGTTGGGCCATGGCCCTGCGGGCCAGCTCCAAGACGGCCACAATCTCGGCGCGCTTGGCCGGGCCCAGCCCCTTTACGCGTTTGAGGTCGCCCGCTGTGGCACCCAAAAGCCCGGCTATGCCTCCAAAACCGCCTTGGCGCCCGTCGGTAGTGCGCGAGGCGCTATCATTTTTGAGTTGTAGCAACTCCTCGGCCATCTGCAACACCCCTTTGCCCGCAATGCCGGTGCGCAGCAAAATAGCAAGCAACTCCGCATCGCTAAGCGCCCCGGGTCCGCGCGCGAGCAACTTCTCGCGCGGTTGGGCTTCCAGGGGAAGGTCTTTGAGGGGCATGAAAATGAGGTCGGGCAGAGACAGGTTTTGGACTTTGGAATCGAGGTCAGTTTATCGAGACTTTGATGAGATCAACAATTCCGGTGTAACTCTTGCTCACTGACGACATAATTTGTCAAAACTCAGCGTCAACTATCCGGTTACTGCCCTAACTTGCTAGAACTCCATCCCCATCTGTCCATTTTTGCCTTGTTGTTCGCCACATCAGCTTCTATGGAGTCTTGAGGCAACTGCTTCTGGCACTCTTCGTATGCCTGTGGATCAAGTTTTTCAATCGGTTTATCTTCAGCTCGCACCCGTGGCGATGTCCCGTCCCAGACAAACGGGTTGCGAAAAATAGGCGCATCAGGCAGGCAGTCATTCTTGTAGACAGGTGGTCCACCAGATTCATGGGGTGTGAACGAGATCGTTCTCTCAAAAACCAAAGGCTTTCCGGTCGGGGTGGGTGGCAGCGGCGGCAGGTTGCTGATGGCTTTGCGTGCCAGTTGTTCGGCAACGGCAGAGGTGGTCCATAGTGTTTCCAACTTGACAAGCGTGCCATCAGGCGCGATTTCCAAGCGGAAACGAACCACTCCCTGATTCTTTCCATCAACTGCCATGCCCATCATGCTGCGAACCTGCTGCCCCCAGTGGTAGCGGTAGCCCTTGCTATTCTTGTTCGTGTATTTAGCGGCAAATGCCCACTCCTGCGCTGTGGGGGCGGAAGGCGCTGCCATGGACGCTGCTTGGCGCTCCTCCGTGGCCGGTGTTGCTATCAGCGCATCTTGAGGAGCCTGAGTGGCGGGCATAGCCTTGGGAGCTTTTGCAGTGGGTGGGACGACTGGCTCAGGAAGCTGTTTCTCGGAACGCGGCGATACGACCTCCAAATAGACGATTTTTTCATCTGTTTTCGGTGCATCTGGTTTGTTGAATTGGTGATTGCTCACCAGTGCAAACACCATGGCGTGCAGTGCCACGGACACAACCACGGCAATGCGGGCGTGATTGCCCTTTAAATGTACGGTGAGGTGTGATCGATCAGATAGTTCCATTACCGGTCAATTCAAACGTGATTTCAAGCGCGAGGCAAACGGCCCGCAGCTCAACAGTCAGACGAAGATTGACCGTGAGCGTTGAATCCATTCCCAATGTCATTCATTCAGCCACAAAGCTCTGGTCAGCCTTACCTGCGGACACAAAGAAATTGCAATTAACCAATGTCTATTACTGGCGAGCGGTCGCCGTCACAAACTATACCGGAGTGCTCAAGGGCGGCAACTTGCTGCTCGTCGGCAAATGTGTAGAGCGCCTTGGTGATGTCGCGGGAGGAGTTGAGACAGGCTAGATCTATTCGCAACCAATGTGGCGCCAATGTTCTGTAGCTTCAACGGGCTGATTCCGGTCTGAGCGGCTCCTGGTTGTCAATGCGCTGAACTTCCATATTGCTGCCGTTCGGCAATACCCGCTACCGCGATACTCCCGCCCAACATCCGGAGCGCACGATAGCCGGTTATGGGGATGAAGGATTCCGCGACCAATGTAGGCTCTCAAACTGGGTAGCCGTGCAATGCAGAAGCTGGGCAAAATATTTTCGCAATAAATTGACACTGAGCTGGGTCAGGGCGCCCCGAAAAAGCTCTTCCATCGCCAGTAATTTGTTTTGCGCATCCAAGAAAACCACCGCAAACACCCCGTGCGCGTGGGCCGCCAAGTGCAGTTATAGGTAATGTTTAACGGCATGGGGATCGTTAAACACGGCACGCTTGGCTTGCTCCAAACCTTTAACGCGCTTTGAGTGGCATGAAATTGGCCCGTACGGGCTGAGCGGATGCGCAGGTTTCTACAATACAGCTCAGTTTATCGGGACTTTTATGACCTCAGTGCTTCCCCGTGTTCAAGCGGGCTCCTTTCTTACTTTGCATTACCGCCTGGGCGGCCCTGCGGGGGACATCATTAACACCTTTGACGGCAAGCCCGCCACCTTGAGTCTGGGCACCGGCGAGCTTTCACCTGCAGTCGAGGCCTGCCTTGTCGACATGGAAGAGGGCGCGCGTGCCACTTTTGAGCTGCCCGCAGGGGCCGCGTTTGGCGAACGCAACCCCGACATGCAGCAGTGGCTGGCGCGCAAGGTGCTTCGCGACATGGGTGACCCGCTAGAAACTTATAACGTGGGCGATGTGGTGCAGTTCCCTACGCCAGACGGTCAGGGCCAGTTTGCGGGTGTGGTGCTGCAGTTGCGTGGCGAAACGCTGGCAGACCAAGCTGTGCTGTTTGACTTCAATCACCCATTGGCAGGTCAGCCGGTGACATTTGAAGTGCAACTGATCGGAGTGCTATGAGCCCGGAAAAGGAAATCCTGCTGGCCGAACCCCGCGGTTTTTGCGCCGGTGTAGACCGGGCGATCGAAATTGTCGACCGCGCCCTGCAAAAGTTTGGCCGCCCCATCTACGTGCGCCACGAGATCGTGCACAACACCTATGTGGTGAACGACCTCAAAAATCGTGGTGCCATCTTCATCGAAGAGTTGGACGACGTGCCCCCAGGCGCAACGCTGGTGTTTTCGGCCCACGGCGTGAGCCAGGCAATTCAAAAAGAGGCCGAACGCCGTGGCTTTCAGATATTTGATGCCACCTGCCCGTTGGTGACCAAGGTGCATGTGGAAGTGGCCAAGCTGCACAAAGAGGGTTACGAGTTCATCATGATCGGCCACAAGGGCCACCCCGAGGTAGAGGGCACCATGGGCCAGCTCGACGGCGGCATCCACTTAGTCGAAGACGTGGCGGACGTGGCCAAGGTGCAGCCGCTTCAAATAGAAAAGCTGGCCGTAGTGACCCAAACCACCCTGAGCATGGACGACGCGGCCGAGATTGCCGCCGCCGTCAAAGCCCGTTTTCCGAATGTGCGTGAGCCCAAGCAGCAAGACATTTGCTACGCCACCCAAAACCGCCAAGACGCGGT
>JBEANP010000045.1:0-13183 GCA_041165385.1 Pseudomonadota bacterium
CGGGCTGGGGCTATTTTTTAATCAACGGGGTGGCATATGGTGATTGTGGAATTTGCGCCTAGCCTGCGCCGTCACGTGGAATGCGCACCGCAAAGCGTGGCAGCGGGCAGCTTGCGAACCGCCCTGCAAGCCGCATTGGCGGCTGCGCCGGAGTTGGCGCACTATGTGTTTGACGACCAAGGCAACATCCGTAAACATGTGGCTGTTTTTGTAAACAAGCACATGCTGGCAGACCGCACCCGACTTGAACAACCGCTGGACAACGGAGACAGCGTGCTGGTAATACAGGCGCTAACCGGTGGGTAGGCAGCGCCCCAGCTTTAATCCACTCCAAGGAGAAAGACCATGCAAACCCTGCTCGTAGCCAGCCGTAAAGGCCTTTTTGTGGTGCGTGGCCAAGGCACACAGTGGGACATCACTGGCCACCACTTTGCAGGCGATCCCGTTACCCAAGTCTTGGTGGACCCGCGCAACCGCCACTGGTATGCCGCACTGCGCATGGGCCACTTTGGTGTGAAACTGCGCAAAAGTACGGACCAAGGCGCGAGCTGGACGGAAATTACATCGCCAGCGTTTCCACCCAAACCCGACAGTGGCCCCCTGGCCGCCGACACCACCCCTTGGAACGTAGAGCTGATCTGGAGCATGGCGGCTGGCGGCGCAGACCAGCCCGGCACCCTGTGGGCCGGTTGCATGCCCGCGGGTTTATTCAAGTCAGAAGACGAAGGGCAAAGCTGGACGCTGAACACCCCGCTATGGGAAGACCCACGCCGACTGGGTTGGTTTGGCGGTGGCAACGATTTTCCGGGCATGCATTCGGTTTTGGTGGACCCACGCAATGCACAGCACATCTCGGTCGCCATTTCTTGCGGCGGCGTGTGGCAAACCACCGATGGCGGCAAAACTTGGGCGCTCACGGCCGACGGCATGACCGCCGACTACCTGCCCCCAGGCAGCACACAAGACCCCAACACCCAGGACCCCCACCGCATGGTGCAGTGCACAGCGCAGCCTGATGTGCTGTGGGTACAGCACCATTGCGGCCTGTACCGCTCGACAAACGGCGGACAGCTTTGGACCAGTATTGCTGCACCCGCACCGTCAGGCTTCGGGTTTGCGGTGGCCTGCGACCCTATCGACCCCCTGCGCGCCTGGTTTGTACCCGCACAAGCCGACACGCACCGCTACGCAGTAGACGGCAAGATGGTCGTCAACCGCACCGATGACGGTGGCGCCTCATTCAAGACCTTTGGCCGCGGCCTGCCCCAAGCCCACGCCTACCACCTGGTCTACCGGCACAGCCTGGAACTGGCCCCAGACCGCACCACACTGGCCATGTCGTCCACCACCGGCGGCCTGTGGATCAGCGCCGACGCGGGTGAGCAATGGCACTGTGTCTCCAAAGACCTGCCACCGGTCGCGGCCCTGGGATGGGCTTAGAACCCCCATGACACCATTCACATTACGTACAGTGAATGCCGATGTACACAGCGTACACACGGCTACCGGCGCACATGTTGGCAACCTCAAGCGCGTGGGTTCGGTGTGGAAGTTCAAGGCCATTGGCTATGACGCAACAGGCGCAGTAGAGCCCGGCGGTGGGCCCCTCACACATCTTCACAACACACAACTGGCCGCGCCCAACCAGGCCGAATTGAACGCCAAACTGGCTGCATTCGCGATAAGGTAACCTCGCCGCTCGATATACACGTACAACGTACGCAATCCACAAGGAAAACACCATGAAAAAGCTCAACGTCACGATCAAGTTGGAAATGTCTGTTCCCGACGAATGGGAGCTTGCCAACACGTCCGAGGGCTCTCCCGTGTTGAAACTTCCCAATGGGCAGTTCATGGACATCGCTATCGAGCCGCTGTTTGCCACCAACCCCGAAGAGACCTGGAGCAGCACAGACGACGAAGACACGCTCAACGACATCCTCGATATGGTGGAAAGTGAAGATGTGGTTTACGAATTTGTAACCCACTAAGTTAGCCCAACCTGGCAAAAGCCCCTTGAGCCAGCCCGACCACAGCCCCTCTGCCGAACGCAACAAGCACCCCATTTTGGAGGTGCTGCGCCAGTTGTTGCCCACCACAGGCTCGGCGCTGGAAATTGCGTCCGGCACGGGCCAGCATGTGCAATGGTTTGCCAAAGCCATGCCGCTGTGGTCATGGCAGCCCACCGAAGTGCACCGTGGTGCGCTGTACAACATTGAGGTGCGCGTGGCCGAGGCCGAGCTTGGCAACGTGCTGGAGGCCACACAGCTCAATGTGTGCACAGAGCCCTGGTTTGCAGACACGGCCTTGGACGCCAGTTTCGACTTGGTGCTGTGCATCAATATGCTGCACATTGCGCCTTGGGCTGCGTGCCCGGCGCTCATGCGCGGTGCGGCCAAGTACCTAAAAATCGGTGGCAAGTTGGTCACCTACGGACCTTACTTTGAGACAGATGTGGAGCCCACGCAAAGCAACCTCGAATTTAACCAAAGCCTGCGCGCGCATGACCCCAGCTGGGGCATACGACTGCTGGCCGATGTGGAAACACAGGCACGGCTGGCGGGTTTGACGCTGACTCAGCGCCACGCGCTGCCGGCGAACAACCTGCTTCTGATTTTCGAGCACCTTACCGAAAAACCTTAGTTGTTACGCCCCTTGGAACGACTCTCTGAACTACGGCTCTCTGAACTGCGCCCGGTTGAACTTACTGGGGCACTCGACGATTCCGTATTTTTATACGGCAATGAAACCGCTGATTTCTCGGAACCATTGGATTTTTCGCTTCCACCTGAGGACTCAGTGCTTTTAGATGGTCCCCACGCAACCGCTGATTCACGCTTTTCGCCATCATCTGACTTTTTTTCACTAAGGCCTGTACTCTGGCCCGAGGCAGGTCTTGCGCTAGGCATGAACACTTCGGTGCGCTCGATACGGACTTGCTTGTCTGACCCCACCCTGCCAGTGATGCGCACCAACTGGTTGACTGCGAGGGAACTTTTATTGTCCCCATCGAGCTTCATATCATCATTCATCCGCAATGCGCCCCGTCCCAGATCAATCGTGCGATTGCCCAGAGCATGGACATATCCCTCATAAACAACTCGCTCAACGGCACCGATGAACTGCTGCGTGGGTTCGGACTTGAATTTTTGGACAAGCAGCGTTTTGCCGTCCCATAGGCCGGCAACCAGCACTTCGGTTCCAACGGTTGGCCTCTCCACACTCTGCGCATCGGAAGAGCGCACCGCAGTGCCGCTCACCACCAAGGTTTGGGAGGCGGTGCGCTCGACCACACCCACCAGCTGCGCCTGAGCCTGAGGGGGAACTGGCTCCACATGCGACGCGGCAATCTGCCCACCCGCTTCACGGTAGCCACTCACCCGAACCCAGTTTCCGACAACCAGCTTGCTGGCCTCACCGGTTACCACCGTTCGTGCAGTTTGCCCCAGTACTGTGAACTCACCCGTCGCTGCATTGATAGAGTCCACCGGCCCAACCGCTACATGAACCAGCGCAACGCGGTTGGCCATCACCTCTTTACCGAAACCGGAGGCCCGTACAGCTACCACCTGCCCCACGGCCAAAGTACCGGCTGACACCTCCACACCGTTGTCGGTAACTGGTGTCTTGGCATCCAAGTGCACCTCCACATCGTTGACACAGATGCTGGCAAAGCCCGTAATCACACCCACAATACCGGTGCCACCCATGCCACCTACACCAGGCTCGGCTTGCACGGTGATGCCGGTTCCGCCTATGCCCCCGCGACCTGTGAGATCAGCGGCCATTGGGTTGGTCAGCGCAGCCCCTTGGCTGCAAATATTGCGCGAGGCTGTTTGTGCTTGCACGGCATGCTGTGTCGGCCATTGAAATGCAATCCCTGCAACCACCAGCGCAGCTGCGCGCAGGAGTTTTCGAGGGCTAAGAAGTGTTTGAATAATCTTCATTTCGAACTCTGGACTGGATCAACCGGATCCGCGGGGGTGGTATCACTTGGTTCGGAATAAAAATATACGCCGAAGGTCATTCGCTGGCGTGGCGCCGCGGGTGCGCCAGTGTCAGGTTCGACATTACTGCTCGCAAGCACCGACTTATTGACCGCCACCAAGGCCTTCATACCCAGGTCCTGCGCTTGACGAGACAATTTTTCTACCGCTTGTGGGCTCAGCATGTCGTAGTGCACGCTGCGTTCCATAAAAGGAGCGCTGGCACCCATGAGGTTATGGGCTGCCGCAGCTGCGTGGTCGTGCAGGTTATGCCCAAAGTAAAACGCTTTTTCGTCAAAACCTTCAGCTGGCACAAACGCTTGCGCGTTCAAGCACACACGACGTCCTTCGTCCATGTGCACCACACCCAAACGCAACCACTCGTCCAGTACCACACGCGAGCGAATGTCACTGTTGACGCTAGCCACCAGTGCTTCAAATGACACCTCACCGCCTTCGCTGACAAAGCGTGGCAAGGGCTGGGGATTGCCTTGGGCATCAAGATAACAATCGGACCCCATCCATACCGCGACCAGTTGTGCACCCAGTGACACCACAGGCGGCACGGCAGATTCTTCACCCGTGCGCGATTCCGCACGCAAGCGGCTCACGTCTTTGCGGTGCACCCCAGTGACCAAACTCACCCGGCTATCGGTGGGGGCTTTGTGATCAATACGAAATTCTTTGACTGCGACGTCAACGAACAAGCCCTTGAGGAGTTCTGTCAGATAGGGATAGGTCACCCCGCGTGCCACCATCAACCGCACCAGCGGACGCAGCACGCGCCGCAATGCCACAACCAAAGCTGGCGATGGCGTGGCTGAACTAGGTTCCGGTGTAGGCATAAGGATCAGTAAATGCTTTGGGCGTTAGTAAATCAAAAACTTATTGCATTTTATGACTAATTTGTGGGAAATATTCACACAAAATGTTGACGAGGGAATTTTTCCCACGTATTATTCGTTTGCGTGTGGGAAATATTCACACGAATTGTCTTGAAAAAGACTTCATCAATTCTCAGGAGCAACACCATGTCTACATTTAAAAATTACGTTTTCGCCACCATCGCTGTAACAGCAATAGCCCTAGCCGGTAGCGCGATGGCCCGCGAAGGTAGTGGCGGTGGCCGCAGCAGCGGCTCTTCCGGTAAGTCTTCTGCCTCGTCCAGTTCACACTCAACGTCCCATAAATCAGAGGACTCTTCGGGTCACCGTGAGCACGGCGCTGAAAATACTGCAGGGGAAGCGCCCCATACCCGCGGGGCAGATGATGCGCATGGCCATACCCGCCGCGATCGCGTTTTGGATGATGTAGCCGCCGGCACTACACCTGCTACACCTGCTACACCTGCTACACCTGCTACACCTGCTACACCTGCTACACCTGCTACACCTGCCACCACAACGGTACAGTAGGATTGATAAAGCCTGGGGCAGCCATTTGCTCCAGGCATTCAAAAGTTTAAGCAGACTTTTTTATTACCCATCGGCCATGAACATCACCACACTGGAAGCCCTTCGCGGTCTATACGCTCCTGCGCGGGAAAGATCGGTCAAGAAGCAAATTGACCATATCGATGTGCATTGCGCCAAATTCATCGCACTGTCGCCCTTGCTGGTGATGTCAAGCAGTGGGAGCAGCGGCGCACTTGATGCTTCGCCTCGCGGTGGGGTACCTGGCTTCGTCAAACTTGCTGACTTGCACACCCTGCTGATACCCGACGCGCCGGGCAACAACCGCTTGGACACGCTGGAAAACATTGTCCAAACTGGCCAGGTTGGGTTGCTGTTTCTGGTACCTGGTGTGGATGAAACCTTGCGCGTGAATGGCACAGCCGTGCTCAGCACGGCAGACGCCGACCTGCAGGCCTGCAAAGATGCCAAGCGCACGCCCAAGCTGGTGATTCGGGTGACGGTTCAGGCCGCTTACCTGCACTGCGCCAAGGCGCTGATGCGCTCCCACCTGTGGGATGCCACGCGCCACGTCAGCCGCGACGTGATGCCTTCCATGGGCGAAATGATGAAAGACCAGATTGGTGGCGACATTCCTTGCGAGACGCAAGCAGAGATGCTAGCGCGCTACGCCACCGATTTGTAGGTGACTAAGACAAGCCCAGGGCGTTGTAGACCCGCACCGCCGCATACGCATCGTTGGCCGCATAAATGAGCTGCGCCTCTGTGAGCTGTGCGTTGGCCCAATTGCTGGTGGCAGCCTTTTTCGACTTGATAAAGCGCTGGTTAAACAGCACCGCCACAGCGCCTTTCACGCCCATGTCTTTGCGGTAGCCGCGCTGGTGAAACACGGTGTTAAGCTCCAAAATGCCCCGTGGCTCTACCCCCAGGTTGTGGATGATGCGCTTGCGGTCATCACCTAGGCCAAAGCCCGCTTTGGCAATGCCACCCAGCGCCAGTAATTCGGCGGCCACCGCACGGCAACCCGGCTCGTGCAGCTGAAACACCCAGGCCCGCTCGGGGGTGGAGAGCTGCAGGACATGCGGCCCGTCAGACACCTCCCCCACCTTGAAGGTAGGCTTGGATTCGGTATCAAAACCCCACACTTTGGCGGCGGTCAGCGCGGCAAACGCAACGCGTGCTTGCGCCTCGGTATTTACCAGGGTGATGCGGTCCAGCGCCAACCGCTCAAATGCTGGCAGCAGGGCAATGGCATCTTTGTCAGGAGTGGCTTGTCGGGATGGTGGGTGCATGGGGCGTATCATCGCCCACCCGCCCCGCATTCGCGGTGGCATCACACTATTGCGATATGAAAAAAACATTCCCCCTGACCGCCGAGGGCAAAAACCCCGCGCGTTTGCTTGAAGCCACCAAGCACGAGATCCGCAAATACATTCAGCGCGAGCGCAACAAGCCCCTGCCCGAAGGGGTGGACTATTGGGACTTTGAATGCCAGTTTGGTCCGAACCAAGAAGCCGCAGCGGTCATCCACGTGTCGCAAATTACCGCCTCGATTGATGCCATGGTCGCGGCAAATGGCACCCAGTTTTACATCGAAATTTTGTCCGCTGAAGGGCACCGCCAAGTGCGCCCCTCTGAGGAGCCATGAGCACCCTTTTTATTGCCCAAACTGAGCACGATGGCCTGCAGGTCGATGCCGAGTCTGACCAGCCACTGCTGTTGTCGCTGGAAATGGGCGGCAGCAACTGGCCGAGCTCCTGCCGCAACGGCACCTGCCGCACCTGCATTGGCACCTTGGTGAGCGGCCAGGTGCGCTACGAGGTGGAATGGCCCGGCATTACCTCGGAAGAACAGGCTGAGGGCTATGTGCTGCCCTGCATTGCCTACCCTTGCAGCAACGTCGTGCTATCAAAAGAGTAGCTGTATATCTAAGCTGAACGGGCGCTATCTGCCTTTTTTAATCAAAATTTGCTATGCAGACGCTTCAGTCACTCTTTCCCTTTGGCTGTGGCACAGGGCCTGCGGGCTAAACCGTAATGGTCTAGCCCTGCTGCGCCAACACGGCGCGGTGCCTGCCTTGGTCTTTCGCCTCATACAAAGCTTTATCTGCGCGGTGCATTAGGCCAGTCAGATTGATGGCATGTAGCGGGTACAACGCCACCCCCACGCTGGCCGATACGGGCAAATGAACGTTGGGGTACGGTTCGCTAAGTAACACTACCAGGCGTTGCGCGGTTTCCATGGCTGTAACGCTAGTCACATCGGTGAGCAACACCACAAACTCATCTCCGCCAATGCGAGCGGCAATGTCGGACGCACGCACCGTCTCCTGAATACGCTGCGCCACGGCGCGCAGCACCTCATCGCCCGCGCTGTGGCCCAGTGTGTCGTTTACGGTTTTGAACCCATCCAGATCAATGGCCAGCAAGGCCAGCGGCTGGTTGCGGCGCTGGGCATAGGCAATGCTGCGCTGCGCAACTTCATCAAACAGCAGGCGGTTGGGCAGGGTCGTAAGGGCGTCATGCTGGGAATCAAACTTGACCTTTTGCATGGTTTGACCGGCTTGCAGCATGGCATTGCCCAAATGGTCTGCTTCCTGCATACGAATGGCAGGCATGCTGACCTCTTCACCTTTGCCCAACGCCATCGCCGCTTGGCTCAGGTGTTCTACCGAGGAAATAACGCGCAATGAAATCGTGCGCGCCAGCCAAAGACCCGTGCCAAATGCGGTAAGCAAAGCTGACACTACCCAAAGTGACTTTGCACGCATACCGTGTTCCAAAATAGCTTTGGGTGCACCCACCACTACAGTCCATTTCCACGGCTGAGACGTTACAAAGGCAGAAAAAACGGGCACCCCGTCTTTGGTAACTGATTCCATGCGACCGCTGTCCTGCACAGAAACGGCGGCTAGCAATTCAGGCACCGCCTTTTGTCCGACAAAGCGTTTCGCTTCCCGCGAACGGCCCACAATGGTGCCACTGCTGTCGAGCACTGCCACCAGCCACCCATCTGGCAACGGTTGGCTGGCAATCATGGCATTGACGCGCTCTGGGTCCATGCCCATGTTCAGGCTATACGCGACCACATCACCCGCCCCCACCGGCACGCCCATGGCAATAGTCGGACGGCGAACAACAGGGCCCACAAATAAGTCGGTGAGGACAGTGCTTTTGCTGCGAAAAACGCGTGCCAACTCGGGCGGCGTACCAGTGGTTGGCAAGGCCGTACCGTAGGGCAGCAACGTGTTGACCAATTGTCTGCCCTGAGGATCGGTAAGGATGTAGTTGTGCACGTTGCCCGAGACCAAGGCATCGCGGGCCCGCGCATGAAAGCCGCGCAAATCACCAGAGTTCAGCTCTTGCGATGTAGCCAAAATCTTCAAACCGGATTCAGCCACTGCCAAGTCCCGAGCCAGTTCCGCCATGATGGCATTGGCCACCAGTACGGTTTGCTGCTCTACATTGTCTCGCTCTGCACGGTACGTGGAATAACTCAACGCTGCGCTCACCACAATAGCGGGCAACACACACACCACCACCAACGACGTCAGGTCTCGACGTAGCGAATAGCGACGGCCAGTCATCTGGGTATAGGGCATATTTGATTTCGCTGTCGCAGAACTTTTTCAATACTGCTGACAGGATAAGCTAAAAACAAGCACTTATCGGCGCGCGTCAACAACACCTGCTACGAGCTGCGGCAAGTGATCGGCACTGATCTTGAAACCACAGGCTTGAGCGTGGCCGCCGCCGCCCATGCTTTCAGCCAGGGGAATGCAGTCATATCCGCGCTGCGAGCGCAAGCCCACTTTCACAACGCCGCCTTTACCTACCGTCCACATCAGAGCAAAGGTACCGCTATTTCTAGACAAAATATCGCCTACCAAGCTGTGAAAAACGCCTGGCGCGTTCACCATCAAACCGGTATGCCCATTAAAAACTACAGGCTGCGCGCCCTCGGCAATATCTGCCGCCAGCTTGGCAAACTTCTCATCCATGGCTTGGCCGCGGGCCATAAATGACTCGGTTTGGGCCGGTGTGAAGGCGGCGATTGCGGCCCAGCGGTCAAAATCAAATGGCTCCATGTCCAGCGCAGCCAGGTAGCCAGCGCTCTCCGGGTATTGCCAAGCCCAAATATCGCGGTCTTCCACGTAGCGCACCAGGTCGGGCACGGTGGCCTCGGGGTGAAAAAACTCCCACGCCAGCCGCGCACCCGACTTGGCCATGTCAAAGTGCACCACACCACAGCGGCAGGCAAAGCCGGTCAGTTTTTCAGCGGCACTTTTGTGGTGGTCCAGCATCACCAGCTTGGCGGCGCGCGCATCAATGGCCTGCAAAATGTCTAGCGCAAACGAAAAGTCGAGAATGTAAACCGCCCGCCCATGCACATCAGGCAGGTCTTCTACCGTTTTGGTATCGCCGTGGTCCAGCCCCAGGTACTCGGCGCGATCCCCAAAATACAACCTGGCGGCCAGCGCGGCGGCAAAGCCATCGGGGCAGTTACGGCCGTGGTATAGCACCAGCGGGCGCGGGTCATTCAGGTCGGGGTGGACAAACAGTTGAAGTGGCAAAATGGTTTTCATGGCCCGTACTGTACGTGAGCCTCCACTGTTCAGCCCCACCAAGGAACACTTCCATGCCCCTGTGCGTAATCCGCCGCCTCACTGCCGTCACCATTGCCACTACTGCCTTTAAATCGCTTGTCGCTGCCATCGTGATAGGCTTGGCAGCCTGCTCGCAGCAAGACGCCCCAAGTGTGGCCAGTGCCTCCAAAACTGCCTCACCCGCGCAGTCTTACGACACCGTAGCCTCCACTACCAAAGGCTTTACGGTGGGCGCCATGATGAGCGCCAACACGGTCTACGTGATGTTCGACCCCCAATGTCCGCATTGCGGCCACCTGTGGCAAGCCGCCCAGCCGTTGCTGAAAAAAGTCAAGTTTGTGTGGGTGCCCGTGGCGTTTATCAGCCCCAAGAGCGCACCACAAGGCGCTGCCCTGTTGACCACCGCCAATCCTATGGAACTGATGACCACGCATGAAGCATCCGTCTTGGCGGGTACGGGTGGCATTGCCGCATCGTCCAGCATTCCTGCGGAGATTGAGGCCGGCATCAAAACCAACACCCAGCTACTCAACAGCATGGGCGTGGAATCGGTGCCTTTCATCATTGCCAAAAATGTGGCCACGGGCCAGGTGGTGACTAACACTGGGGCTCTGAAAACGGCTGATTTGGCCAAATTTTTGGGCGTAGACGCGCCTTAAGACCTGTCGCCTTGGTAAGCCTTGCGGCCCCGAAAGGCTGGCATGATGTGCGGCAAAACTATTTCTATAGAAGACACACTATGGCAATTACGAAACAGCAGCGCCACCGACCTACTGGCGCGTGAGCGGGCTAACATCTTATAAAACTGGAGACTCCAACATGATCACACTGTGCGGCTTTGCCATTTCCAACTACTTCAACATCGTGAAGATGGCGCTGATTGAAAAAGGCCTGCCTTTTGAAGAAGAACGCGTGCTGCCCGCAAGCACTGATGAGGCCGTGTTGGCCATCTCACCGCTGGGCAAGATTCCGTTTATCCGCACACCCCAAGGTGGCATGTGCGAGAGCAACGCTATTTTGGAGTACATCAACGCCAGCGCAGCCAGCCCTGCGTTGCTGCCTGAAGATGCGTTTGCAGCTGCCAAAGTACGCGAACTCATCACCTACATCAACCTGCACTTGGAGCTCGTGGCGCGCGAGCTGTATGCGCAGGCTTTTTTTGGTGGCACGGTGAGCGAGGCCACTCAGGAGCGAGTGCGCAAGCAGCTCGCCAAAAACATCAATGGATTTAAGCGGCTGGTGCAGTTTGGCCCCTACATTGCGGGCGGCACGTTCACCATGGCGGACTGTGTCGCTTTTTGCAACTTGCCCGTAGTCGGAATGGCCACACGCGCTGTGTACGGCGAAGACATGCTATTGGCTGCGGGTGTGGACTACAAGCCCTATGTGAAGCTGGTGGGCGAGCGTGCCAGCGCACAAAAAGTAGTGGCAGACCGCAAAGCAGCGGCTACCTAACGAGCCACCAGCACAGGTACGGGCGACTGCGCCACCACTTTGGTGGCCACGCTGCCCAGCATAAGCCGAGCAATGCCAGAGCGGCCATGCGAACCCAGCACAATCAAATCGGCACCTTCCAACGCTGCCATCTGAATAATGCCGCTGGTGGCGGTGACGTCTTCCACAAATCGGACCTGCAGCTCCACAGGCGCTCCACCGGTCTCGCATAAAGCCTCCACCTGAGCGTGCGCTTGGGCTCCAAGCTGCTGCCCCGCAGCGGCGTAGGCCTGGTAGCCCAAAGGATTGATCTCGCCCACGCCCAAATACGGGTAGGGGTCAGCCACATACAGCGCCGTGAGCTTGGCCCCATGCATGCGCGCCAGCCCCACTGCCAAGGCAGCAGCGTGTGCGGATGCTTCAGAGCCATCAGTGGCCAAAAGAATATGTTTGAACATGATTGCCTCGCTTTCTGGGTAGGTGAAGGCCAATCATGCGCTTTTTCGCAAGACAAGACTTGATTTAAATCAGAATTGCTATATTTTCAATAGCTGCCTACGTATATTCAGCGGGGGCTACAGGCTGCTTTGTCTAGATACGCTAATCGGACGACTCGTCTTCATCCTCCCGACCAGAAAGCGGGCGAGGTGGGCGGGGAATTTTTTTGAACCGGATTGCGCGGTCCAACTCAATCGCATCTTTTTTGAGTTGGCGTTCGGCATCCAGCTTCTCGCCAGCGGCCAGCCACAGCGCAAACTCGTCCGGCGTCTCTAACGTGATTCGTCCCATGACTGCTGCGCGGAAGTCGTGGATCACGATTTCTGCCGCTTTTTGCACATTGATCTTGCCGCCGCTTTGCAGCGCGCCGCGCTTGCGGCCAATCGCGTTGAGCAATTCCTCATCAGTGGACTCAGCCACACCGGTGAGCTTAAAGCGCGCCTCCAGCGCAGGGGCATAGTGCTGGCGCAGGTAGTCGAGCAGCTCTAGGGCCACCTCTTCTTCGTCAAACGCATTGCGGCCAATGGCACCGCTGGCGGCCAGGTTGTAGCCGCTTTTGGCCACAATGATGCGGGGCCACAGCAGGCCCGGCGTGTCGTACAAATAAAAGTCGTCGGCAATGGTAATGCGCTGCTCTAGCTTGGTCACACCGGCTTCGTCGCCGGTCTTGGCTGCGCGTTTACCTTTCAGGGTGTTGATCAGCGTGGACTTGCCCACATTGGGAATGCCGCAAATCAGCACCCGCATGGGCTTGGTCATGCCACCGCGCTTGGGCGCCAGTTCGTGACAGGCGTTGACCAGCGCTCGGGCGGGTGTGGTCATGCTTGCGTCCAGGGGGATGGCCCGCACATGGGGCATGGCGTTGTAGTGCGCCAGCCAGAGCGCGGTGCGCTCGGCATCGGCCAGGTCTTGCTTGTTGAGCACCTTGAGCGTGGGCTTGCCTGCGGTGATTTCACCCAGCATGGGGTTAGCGCTGGAGCCGGGCAGGCGCGCGTCCAGCAACTCAATAACTACATCGATTTCTTTGATGCGCTCTTGAATTGCCTTACGGGTCAGGTGCATATGCCCTGGGAACCACTGAATTGCCATGCGATTGAACTCTTACGTATGAATGGGGTAGTCCCCCATTGTCGCGGCAGATTACTTTGGCGCAGTACACAATGCTTCAATCACTGTTCTGACAAACCGCACCATGAGCACTTTCAGCTACCGGCATTTGTATTATTTTTGGGTAGTTGCCAAAGAGG
>JBEANP010000046.1:0-13137 GCA_041165385.1 Pseudomonadota bacterium
CGCCGCGAGATTAAAAACCTCAACAGTTTTAAGTTTATGCAGCAGGCCATCGACTTTGAAGTGCGCTGGCAGATCGAGCAAATTGAAGACGGCCTGGAGATTCAGCAAGCCACCGTGCTGTTTAACCCCGACACCGGCGAAACACGCGCCATGCGCACGAAAGAAGATGCCGCTGACTACCGCTACTTCCCCGACCCTGACTTGCCACCGCTCTGTATTTCAGAGCAATGGATTCAAGCTGTGCGGGGGGAAATGGCCGAATTACCTCGGGTAATGGCGCTGCGATTTGCTACCGACTACGCCTTAAGCGACTATGACGCAACGCAACTCACACAGAGTTTGGCACTATCCACCTACTTTGAAGCAGCCGCCAAAACCAGTGGGCAGCCTAAATTGGTGAGCAACTGGATTACGGGCGAAATCTCTCGCAGGCTCAATGCCCAGGACTTGGTCATTGCGCAAGCACCCGTGCTGCCGGCTGCATTGGGTGCCTTGGTAAGCCGCATTGCAGATGGCACTATTTCCAATAGCGCAGCGCGCCAAGTGTTTGATGCGCTTTGGGATGGGTCTGGTACCGATGTGGATAGCATCATTGAAGCCAAAAGCCTCAAACAGATGAACGACACCGGCGCACTAGAAGGTATCGTCGACGAGGTGATTGCCGCCAACACGAAAAATGTGGCCGAGTTCAAAGCGGGCAACGAAAAAGCGTTGAACGCTTTGGTTGGTCAAATCATGAAAGCCAGCAAAGGCAAGGCCAACCCGCAGCAAGTCAACGACCTGCTGCGCGCCAAACTGGCTACTTAGCCGCCCACAGGGGTCTGAGCCGCATCAATTCATCGTCGAAGCGAAGATTAACCCGACGGACCTCTGCATCTTGCTCGGAGATGAATTTTTTCTGCACCCCTTGGCTTTGGTTGCTTTCTTCTATCTGCTGACGCAAATAAGCGGGGGCCTTCGTTGGGTCTTTTTTGTAAAACTCCATTTCGCCCTCTAGCGTTTTGCGCTGGCGGGCCAGCTCTTCAAGGCGCGTGTTGGCCGCTTTGATGACCGCTTTAATCTGTTCTAGCGCTTCAGCACGCTCTTGATCGTGCACACTTTTGTTAGCGTAACGCATCAGCAACGCGCGATCGCGCCGCTTTTCTTCTTGGATCCGCTCCTTTTCCTCTGCATCGCGTTTGTCGCGCGCCTCCTGCTCTGCACGCTCGTGGGCGGTAAGCGAAGGGCCAACTTTGGCTTTAACGGTACCACTCGGGTTGAGCACTTTTTGCTCACGGTCTATGCACTCAGCGATAGGGCGGTCGGCAGTGAGTTTTCGTCCTTTGGCATCGGTGCAGATGTAAATGCCTGCAGTTTGGGCCGCTACTGGCCCGAGCCAGCAGAGCGTCAACAACAACCAACCCAAACTCTTGCGAAAACACAAAGTCATGTTTACCCTTCTTGTACGCCGTACCGTTGACGGTATTCCAAAACGCGTTGATGGTCTTGCGCTGATGCACCCGCACCCCGCTGCTCCAGATACTGCATCAAATCATCGAGTTTCGCAATTGCACACACCTGCAAACCCAGTTGATTGCGAACATACTGCACTGCACTGTAGGGTACGTCCTGGCCATTCTCGGTGGCTTTTTCCTGGCGGTCCAGCGCGATGCACACCGCATACGGCGTGGCACCCGCTGCCTGGATGATGGCAATAGATTCGCGCGCGGCAGTACCTGCCGACATCACATCATCCACCACCAGTACACGCCCTTTGAGTGGCGCACCTACCAGCGTTCCGCCCTCGCCGTGGTCTTTCGCTTCCTTGCGGTTGTAGGCAAACGGCACGTTGCGCCCGCGACGGGCCAACTCGACAGACAAGGCTGCGCCCAGCGGAATGCCTTTGTAAGCAGGGCCAAACACCATGTCAAATTCGATGCCGCTGGCAATCAAACGCTGGGCATAAAATTCAGCCAAACGCCCCAGCTTGGCACCGTCATCAAACAAGCCCGCGTTGAAGAAATAGGGGCTCATGCGGCCGGCTTTGGTCTTGAACTCGCCAAAGCGCAACACGCCACATTGCACCGCAAACTCAACAAACTCCAAGGCTAATGGGTCTTGAACTGACATCGGAACTTTTCCTTGTTTAAATTAACCAGCCTCAATCTCAACGGCATCCGCTCAGCCACCAGCAAAGGCTTGGAAGCATGGCTGCTGCAAGCGCAGCTCGATTGTATTTGCGTACAAGAAGTCAAAGCCCAACTGCCCGACGTGGAAGGCCGCTTCCACGAACTAGCCGGGCTCACTGGCCACTTTCACTTTGCTGAAAAAAAGGGCTATTCGGGCGTGGCGGTATACACGCGCCATGAGCCCAGCGACGTGGTGGTGGGCTACAACTCACCAGAGTTTGATCCGGAGGGGCGATACGTGGAACTACGCTTTGACACACCCCAGCACAAGCGCTCCATCATCAGCGCGTACTTTCCAAGTGGCTCGTCGGGCGAAGAGCGCCAGCAGGCCAAGTTTCGTTTTCTGGCGGAGTTTTACCCCCACTTGCAAAAGCTCAAAAGCCAGCGTGAATTTGTGCTGTGCAGCGATGTGAACATTGCACACCAAGAAATCGACCTCAAAAACTACAAGGGCAACAAAAAGAACTCTGGCTTTTTGCCCGAAGAACGCGCATGGATGGGCAAACTACTCACCGAGGGCGGCTTGGTGGACGTGTACCGCACCCTGGAGCCCACCGCCACTGACGATTGCTACACCTGGTGGAGCAATCGGGGGCAAGCCTATGCCAACAACGTGGGATGGCGTTTGGACTACCACTTGGCGACCCCTGCCATCGGCAACACAGCCAAAACGGTAGACATCTTTAAGGGCGTCAAATTTTCTGACCATGCGCCTATCACTGTGGCGTACGACTGGGCGCTTTCGTAACAGCTGATTGCTGAAAATTAGCCGCAATCCCCGGTTTAAACGCAGTCTTGGTCAGCATGTAGTCACGCATAGATGCTCCATGCGCTTGCCAAGTCCGGGTGTGAAAGCACCCCAGAAATTAGCAGCTCATCGGACTTCATTTCATCACGTATTGCCTTAGTCAAGCGGTAACTCAGATATGCGCTGTAAGCAGCGAGAACTGCGGTCAACATGGCAAAAAGTGTCGTGAGTGGCTCTGCCACTTTTAAGAGTGCCAAGGTGCTATCAAACATACTAACTACAAAGTTGCCCCCAAATTGCACGTTCAGCCACGCTGCGCATCCTCAGTCCACTGAACCAGTTGTCGGAGACTTCTTGTGAGTGATGATGTTTTTTGCGCAGTAAGCAATTAAGGCGACCCACATCGCCACGCCTAGTAGGTATCGAGACTCAAGTGTTCCGTCGACTATTTTTGGCCCAAAGAAGTAGCCCAAAGCAGTTACGCCAACCAAGACACCGACGTAATTCCACTTGCTCAATTCAGTTTGCAGAATTGCTTTCACCCGTTCGGCAGTTTCACTGGCAGCCTGCGTGTCAGTCGTTTCAGACTCTTGGGTTTGGGGCTCACTCACTGACATATTACTGCCGCGAAATACCCCCCAAAGCGTGACACCAACAAACACAGCGAGCGCCCAAAACACTCCAATTACCAACTTGACGGCAGCAATTTTCCCAAGATTGTCTGAACCATTTGCCATGGCTCCAATAATCGGCAGTGCGCCAACCACACCGAAAGTAATCAACCCCCACTTCAATCCCCTACCTGATGCGCTCTTAAGTTGATTTGACATCACCACTCCTGTAAGTTTTTTGTGTTTCAGGCATATGCCTTTGAATTGGCAATTCGATTTTTTTCTTCAAATTCACGCAATGTACGATTTGTCTACACTTGCGGAATTTCTAAAACACCAATGTTCTCTTCACCCGTTCAAGAATTGGCTTCATCGCGTCAGCATCAGATGTTCGATATGAAATTGTCATGGAAAGCAATCGATCCTCGAAAGGTATCTTTATTTGTTCGACTAGCCAAACTACTGGGTCGGATGCGGTGTACCGTGTGTAAGGAATAACAAGAGCCAATCTACCTGCTATCTTTTCGATTTTCGGCTCCCCCATCTTGCGAAGTTTCACGGCGCTTGTGGCTGACAGCTTCTGAAACATTGACTCGAAGTCAGTCTTGACTGCTTGTAGGTCACTTGTTGTGACTGCTCGCAAATCTTCCTGCGTGTAATCCTGGGGTGTGACGATACTGGCTCGGATTTGCGCCGTGCTGGGGCTTGGTTGCGACTCGATAATTACTCGGTTACGCTTTTGAAAGCCAGACATGTCGACACCAGCGGCGTCAGCAGAGGCTTGACCAGAATGCACCCTGTTCTGAACCGTGGATTCGTCGGCAATCTTCCAGTGAGTGGGGTATTCAATTACCGGGCCGTCGGCCACTCGAACGCGTGAAAACGATGTATGCTGTGCGAACGATGCTGTCCACAGCACCAATATTGCGGCAGCGAAGGTTGTTGTGCGAACAGTGCAATTCATTTTCGCACCCTAACGTCTATACCAGTAGCAATCAGAGTCATGCCCATCCCCTTAAACGCACTCACCTATATTGGCGGTTTCTACTTGGCACCAGGTCGCACCATTTGAGCCCGGTTAGCTCCACTATATCTTGCTTCGTGTGGGGGTCGCGCCTTGCAGAGGGAATCATTCGCTAGTGAAGGTAGACCGCTATATCCGCGCGCAAGTTACCTCCTAGCCTGCTAGTCCCGCCACTGCTACCAACCTGGTGTTGTTTTCCAGTTTGTGGGAAACCCTATGTCTCCAATGCCTACGCTTGGATAGCGATTGAAAATCTCATCAATGTCAGACTTCCAACGATGAGGGAGACCAGTCTGACTCAGCAAAAACTGAACTACTGTTGCCGCTGCATAAAATGACTTTTGGTCGCTAAATTTGATTGCTGATTTTTTGTAATTTGCCGGGGCCACGCCGAGCTTTACTTTAAGCAGTTGGCCATGATGTGCAGCAACATTACGAACGACAGTTAACATGTGTATCCAAGACTGAAAAACCTCAACTTGGTCTACGCCGAAGCGCTTTGCTATCGCCTTTTTATCGTTGGCATCACGCAAGATTGCAAAGGTTCGCGACCACAGTCCAAAAGTTACACACTCACTTATCGCCCAACTTGGTGGCAGATAGGGTTCGTCATGTTTTGTAAAGTAGTACTCGATGAACCGCTTCCCTTCCGACCGTCTTACTTCGTCTTCAATTTTGCGAATTAGTTGCCCAATTCCCCATTCACGCGTGGGCTTAAAGATGCTCGTGCTGAGAAACCAGTGTGGCGAGTGTTTCAGGCTTAAATAGTTAGCCATGGTCGTTCGAATAGCGACTTCTAGCCGGTCGATTGCCTCGATTGTTGCCGCTCTCAGTTCACGGTCAAACTCACATCTATCTGCGAGTTGCTCAAATGTGTATCCATTCGGGAATGAATTTGTTCCCGGGTCAACCAAATGGAACCAGTAACCTTTGAGCCTGTAACCACCGACGCCACGGAGGTAAGCCAGAGCTTGTGATTCAACTGCCGGGGACACAACCAAGCCACGGAGCTTCAACTTGTTAAGTAATTGCTCGGGCGTTGCCGCGCTCTTTGTAAATGCAATTTTGGTCATCCAAAATCTTTCGCGCAAAGAAAACCCGCCTTTTGCACGTCTGTACTTAAACAGAACCCTAGCCTAGACTAGGACGTGTGGCGGGTGTGTTGTTATTAGTATATCGCAAATGCTGACCGTTATGCAATGACCATAAACGCTCAGCCCTCCCAGGCAAGTGTTCGGACACACATCCCCTTAATTCATTGCAGGTATTTTGTGCAAGCATCTATCACCTTGCGACACCCGCGCTGGGCAATGCTGCCAAGACGGTAAACATCTACAAAGGCGTCAAATTTTCTGACCATGCGCCTATCACTGTGGCGTACGACTGGGCGCTTTGTTAGTCGCTTTCAGCGTTTTTTCATACAAGGGCATCACCTGCGGCAGGTGCGACTCTATGTCTGCGATGCGGGTTTCTCCAGCCGGGTGGGTAGAGAGCCATTGCGGAGGCGCTCCGCTGCTGGCCGCACTCATCTTGCGCCACAGCGTGACACCTGCGCGCGGGTCATAGCCCGCACGGGCGGCCAGTTCTAGCCCCACCAAATCGGCCTCGGATTCGTCTTCGCGGCCAAACTGCAGCGTGAGCAACTGTGCGCCGTAGTTGGTCACCGTTTGCCCCAGTTGCCCCAAGCCCAGCACTTGGCTGAGCAGGCTAGCACCTATGCCGGTGGCGGCGTTTTTGCCCATGCGTTCGCGGGCGTGTTCACGCAGGGCGTGGGCAATTTCGTGGCCCATGATCATGGCGGCCTCGTCGTCTGACAGCTGCAGCGATTTCAAGATGCCGGTGTAGAACACGATCTTGCCGCCCGGCATGCAAAACGCATTGATTTGGGTGGAACCAATCAGGTTCACCTCCCATTGCCAATCGCGGGCGCGGGGGTTCCACTCCAAAGCGAAGGGAATGATTTTTTGTGCAATGCCACGCAGACGCTTGAGCTGCGCACTGCCAGCGGGGGCCAGCGCGTTTTTTCCAGCGGCTTGGGCCAGCATTTGCCTGTATTGCTGGGCAGACGATGTCTCTACCTCTTGCGCAGGCACCAGCTTGGCAAAGGCTGACGTGTCACCCACATCCACTCCTTCGCGGGCTTGCGCCAAAGGCGACGCCGCCATCAGGCACAACAAAGTGCAGCACCATACCCGCCGAGCAGCCAGCTGAACAAAACAAGAATGGTTGCCGCGTTGCATGAGGTTGTTTTCCATTAGTAGTGGTGCGCGCGTGCGTTGTTGATGCAGCGCTATTATTCCCGCATGAACGCGCCTTCCAACCCTCCTATGCAAAAACCCACAATCCAACCCGCTACGAGCCCGCAGCTCACCTGGGGTCAGACACTGCGGGTGTACTTGGAACCAGCGTCATTGCGCATGCTCTCGCTGGGCTTTTCTGCGGGGCTGCCGTTATTGTTGGTGTTTGGTACGCTGAGCTTTTGGCTGCGTGAAGCGGGCATAGACCGCACCACCATTGGTTTTTTGAGCTGGGTCGGGTTGGCCTATGGCTTTAAGTGGGTGTGGTCGCCGCTGGTGGACCGCATGCCCATCCCCATACTGACGCGGCTGCTGGGGCGCAGGCGCAGTTGGCTGCTGGCGTCGCAGGCCGTCATCATGGGGGCGCTGGTGGTTATGGCCACCACCGACCCCAAGCTGGCACTCGCGCCGGTGGTGTGGTGTGCGCTGCTGGTGGCGTTTGGCTCGGCCACACAAGACATTGCGCTGGACGCATTCCGTATTGAATCAGCGGACACGCAGCACCAAGCCGCCTTGGCGGCCACCTACCAGACCGGCTACCGCCTGGCCATGATCTGGGCCGGTGCAGGCGCGCTGTGGATTGCCGCACGCTCCGAGGTACCCAATGCGGCGCTGTACCAGCAAGGTGCTTGGCAAACCGCCTATTTGGTGATGGCGGCCAGTATGTTGCCGGGCGTGCTGACGGTGCTGTTTTCCAGCGAGCCCGCCCACAGAGTGGTGCCACCCGCCAAAAACGCCGCCGAATGGCTGCGCAGTGCGCTGGTAGAGCCATTTGCCGAATTCATTGGCCGCTACCGCTGGCAGGCCGCGCTGGTGTTGGGGTTAATTGCCACCTACCGCATCAGCGACGTGGTGATGGGCATTATGGCCAACCCGTTTTATGTAGACATGGGCTTTACCAAAGACGAAGTGGCCGCTGTCACCAAGGTGTATGGCGTGGTGATGACGCTGGTAGGTGCGTTTGTGGGCGGTGCGTTGGCCATGCGCATGGGGGTGATGCGGGTGCTGATGCTGGGCGCGGTGCTCAGCGCAGCCACCAACCTGCTGTTTGCCTGGCTGGCGGGGCGCGGCCACGATGTGACTGCCTTGATTTTTGTGGTGTCGGCAGACAACCTGGCCAGTGGCATTGCGTCGGCAGCATTCATTGCCTACCTGTCGAGCCTGACCAACGTCAATTACTCGGCCACCCAGTACGCGCTGTTCAGCTCCATGATGCTGTTACTGCCCAAGTTTGTGGCGGGTTATTCAGGCATGTTTGTGGATGCGTTTGGCTACGCCAACTTTTTTACCACCACCGCAGGCTTGGGTGTACCGGTGCTTTTGCTGGTGTGGCTTGCGTCACGCATACACCAGACTTCAATTAGTACAAAAATTGGTGCCTAGCGCCCGTATTAACTGGTTATATAGCTATTATATTTATAGCAATTTTTACCTAACTTTACCCACACTTTAAGCCGCAGGCATAGGCAAAGGTGTGCAGAGGGCTAGACTGGTGGCATGCGCAATCACCTCCTGATGATCGAAGACGATGCCCGGCTTGCCACCATGGTGGCCGAGTACCTATCTCAAAACGGCTTTACCGTGAGCCACGCTGCGGACGCCAAAACCGGCTTGGCTCACTTGAGCGCCGTTGGCTCCAGCCCGGCCCCCGATTTGGTGGTGCTGGACCTGATGCTGCCCGACATGGACGGCTTGGAAGTGTGCCGCCGTATCCGCGCGCTGCCAGCCCCGCTGGCCCAAACGCCGGTGCTGATGCTCACCGCGAAGGGTGATCCCATGGACCGCATTATTGGCCTGGAAATGGGCGCTGACGACTACTTGCCCAAACCCTTCGAGCCGCGCGAGCTGCTGGCCCGCATTCGCGCGGTACTGCGCCGTAGCAACGAACCCGCCACAACCCAGACGACGCAATTGCGTTTTGGCTCCCTGGAGATTGACCGCGACGCGCGGGTTGTGAGCGTAAGTGGCACGGCGGTGGAGCTCACCTCCTACCAATTTGACCTGCTGGTGGCACTGGCAGAGCGCGCAGGGCGCGTGCTGACCCGTGACCAGATCATGGAGGCTGTGCGCGGGCGCGAGCTGGAAGCGTTTGACCGCTCGATTGATGTTCACATGGGCCGCATACGCGCCGCCATTGAGTTAGACGCCAAAGATCCTAAACGCATCCTTACCGTGCGCGGCGTGGGTTATGTGTTCGCGCGCCAGCAAGATTAGCCACACACTTGTTGCCCATGTTTCTTCAAAAACTCTATGTCCGCATCTGGCTCGCCGTGGTGTTGGCTGTGGCTGTGCTAACGCTGATGGTGGGGTGGGCTTGGCGCGCCACCACTGAGCCGCCACTGCGCGAAGTAGTGGTTCGCAATGGCGAGGGGCAGGTGATAGGACAAGGTCATATGCGCTTGGGCAGCAGGCCCCCCAATATGCGCGGCCCACACGACCGAGCCCCCCATGCCAAGGGCGCTCCCTACTCGCCTGCGCAAAGCCCTAACGGCGGCACAGACAGTGACGATGGCGACACTGAGACACCGAGCAAATTTGGCCGAGGCCCGGAATTTTTGGTACAGATGCAAGACGGCCAAACCGTGCACATGCACCTGCCACGCCCACCCAACACGTCTTGGCGTGCGCCATTCGGCTTTTTCTGGACGCTGGGCCTAGTCGCCGTAGCAGTGGCGCTGGCCACCTATCCGATCGTGCGACGACTCACCCGCCGACTTGAAACCTTGCAGCGTGGAGTAGAAAAGTGGGGCGATGGCGACCTGAGCGCGCGCGTGCCTGAAGGCGGTGATGACGAAGTGGGCTTTTTGGGCTCCCGCTTTAACCATGCCGCACAGCAAATCGAAACCCTGGTGAAATCGCGTGAGGCGCTGTTGGCATCGCAAAAATCATTGCTGGCCAATGCGTCACACGAACTGCGCTCACCGCTCACCCGCATTCGCATGGGACTGGAGCTCATGGGCGGCAACCCCGCCAGCCTGGCACGCGAAGAGATCACACGCAACATTGCCGAGTTGGACCAGCTGATTGAAGAGATTTTGCTGGCCAGCCGCCTGGATGCCAAAGAGGCCGACCTGGGTACGGTTGAGCACGTCGATTTGGTTGGCCTGTCCGCGGAGGAATGCGCGCGCAGCGGTGCCAGCTTGGAGACGGGTGTGGCCTCACTGGTGGTGCCGGGCGTGGCCAAGTTGTTGCGCCGCGTTGTGCGCAACCTGCTGGAAAATGCACGCCGCTACGGCGCAGGCGAGGTGGTGCTCAGGCTCGACTCCGAACTTGGCCAGGCCGTCATTCAAGTGTGCGACCGTGGCCCCGGTGTGCCACAAGCCCAGCAAGATCGCATCTTTGAGCCGTTTTACCGCTTACCTGGTGCGTCTGAGCGCGATGGCGGTGTGGGACTGGGGCTGGCATTGGTCAAATCTATTGCTCTGCGCCACGGCGGCAGCGTGAGCTGCAATAACCAAGACGGCGGCGGTGCCTGCTTTGAAGTGCGCTTGCCGACAAGTGTCTAGTTGTGCAAAAAAAATGCGCCGACTCCCCCATTTGGGGGATACCGAGTTGCACTGATTCACACTACAGTACATCTCAGCTGCTGTCACAGTTCACAAGGATCGAAACACTACCAAGTAATAGGCGGGTTTCACAGGTTCCAACGACGTCCCCTCTGGGGACTTTCACAAAGCCACCTTCGGGTGGCTTTTTTTTATGCAAAAAATTACGTTGCGTTGCGTTGTACTTCGGCAAATGCGGGCGGCTGGCACCCAGCGCGGGTGCAGTTGATAGCAGCGGCTGCCATGGCATTGGCCAATGTAGTGGTCACGCGTTGGGCGGCATCTGCGCTATGCAACGTCCAGTCACCAACGCAGTTACCCCAAAAAGTGTCGCCCGCGCCCACGGTATCCACCACGGTGACGCGCGGCACATCCTGCTGGGCGGATTGGCCGTCCACCTGTAACCATGCGCCTTCGGCCCCAAAGGTGAGTGCAATACGGCTGGCACCAAGGGCTTCAAAGTGCTGTGCCATATCTGGCGCATTGCTGCGCGATGGGCTGGCAAAGCCCAACAACTCCAAGTCTTCATCACTGGCTTTAAGCCAGTCGGCCAGTGCGGCTACTGCTTGCACTGCGGCCACATACTCAGGCAGATTGGCAGCCAGCTTGGGGCGCAAATTCACATCCACACTGATGGTCCAGCCCATAGCCTTCGCCCCGCTGAGCACCGCCAGCACTTTGGTGTGCTCTGGCGGAACCAGCATCAATGAGCCGGTGTGCAACACGCCGGGGGCCACTTGCTTCAATGCAGTCAGCACTTGGTCTACCGTGTAGTCGCGGTCGGCAATGCCTTCACGATAAAAACCGTAGCTAGGCTGTCCGTTGGTGACTTGCACCACAGCCAATGAGGTGGGCAGGCGGCTAGAAGGCAAGGATTGGGCTACACCATCACGGCCCAGCTGCTCCACCATTTGTGCGCCAAAACGGTCAGTAGAAAACGGATTTAAAAACGCCACCTGTGCGCCACGTAACGCCGCGGCGCGGGCCATGTTGAAGGGGCTGCCGCCAATGAATGGACGCAACGTGCCGTCGGGCTGCGCTACGCAGTCCATCAGAGCTTCACCTAAAACATAGATTGGCGTTGTCATTTTTTAAGCAAGTGTTGGCGGCGAATCACATCAATCCACACCGCAATAATCACCACGGCCCCAATGGCCATCATTTGTTTGAACTGAGAGATTTCCATCAGGTTCATGCCGTTGCGAATCATGGTGATCAGCACCGCGCCCAACAGGCTGCCCCAAATGCTGCCGCGTCCGCCAAACAGCGATGTGCCACCCAAAATAACGGCGGCGATGGCATCCAGCTCAAACATTTGCGCCATCTTGCCGCTGCTGGAATCCATACGTGCCATCAGCACAATGGCACCCAGTGCACAGCACAGGCCAGAGACGATGTACACACCCAACTTGTACCAACGGATGTTGATGCCCACTTGGCGCGCACCCATCTCGTTAGAGCCCATGGCATACACATAGCGGCCCAGCTTGGTGCTGGACAGCACAAACGCCATCACCACAAAAAACATGCCCGTTATCCAGATGGGCATAGGCACACCGAGCAACTGGCCATAGCCTATAAAAGGCAGCGGGTCTGGCATGCCCGAGTTGTCAAAGCCGCCGGTGGACTCAAACGCCATGCCACGCCACAAGGTTAAGCCGCCCAAGGTCACGATGAACGACGGAATACCCACAAACGCTACCAAGTAGCCATTGAAAACGCCGACGGCAGCGCCAATGCCAAACGCAGCAGCCATGGCCACGTAGGGGTCAATGCCGAGTTTGATCATCATGTGCCCGGCTACAGCGCCAGCCAGCGCTGTTAATGCACCTACAGCCAGGTCCACACCGCCGGTCAAGATGACAAAGGTTTGGCCTCCCGCCAGAAGCGCAATCACCGAGGCCTGCACCAAAATATTGGACAGGTTACCGGTGGTTAAAAAATAGGGGGAGGCAATCGTCAGCAGTACACCCAGTACCAAAACGGCGACCAGTGCGCCGTACCATTCTTGGCGGGTAATTTGGTTGACAAATTGGTGTGCAGGGGACTTCATGGATTATTTTCCTCAATCAAAAGGACGACCGCCACACGGCGGTCGTCTTTCACTCACGCAAGGTGAATGTTATTTACAGCTCAAACGTTGGGCTGCTTATTTCACTTTCATGAACTGCGCTACGCCGGAGTCTTTGGCAAACGCGTCCACGTTGGTGGGCAACACCAGGAAAGAACCAGTGTCGATACGGGCGCTAACGGTCTTGCCTTCAGCTGCAGCAATGGCGGTTTCCACGCCGACTTGACCGATCTTGGCCAACATCTGCGCAGCGTTGGCGCTCTGCCAGCCTTGCTTCATCATGTCCAGGCCGCCTGGGGAGCCGTCAAAACCAGCGATCATGACTTCGCCAGCTTTCTTGCCAGCAGCCATCAACGCTGCCTTGGCACCCAAAGCGCCGCCGTCCCATGCGCAAGCAATCACTTTGACGCCAGGGTTGGCGCGCAGAGCGGTTTCCACGCCGTTTTGGGCCATGGTTTGGTCCCAAGTGGTGGATACTTCAACGACTTTGACGTTTTTGCGCTTGGCGTTCAGGCCATCCAAGAAACCTTTTTTGCGCTCTTGGCCAGTGGACTGACCCAAATCACCAGTGATGTAGATCACGGTGTCGCCGTCTTTGACTTGACCAGCAGCCCAGTCACCTTGGACCATGGCGGCCTTGATGTTGTCGGTAGCCACGTACGAAGTGATCTTG
>JBEANP010000047.1:0-13039 GCA_041165385.1 Pseudomonadota bacterium
ACCCAAAACCCAATAAAAAACCCGGCTTCGCAAAAAACGAGGCCGGGTGCTGGTGTCGGTCCGTCTTTAGCTGCATTTATAGAGCGCCCGCAAGCTGGAGCAAATTGGCGCTGCACGATTCTACCAACCTTGGCAATCGGCACATCCGTGCAAACATTTTTGCCAACGTGAACATGCTCGTAAGTGCCTGATCCGTATTACTTTTAGTGGAATTTTTCCAACAAAATGCCAAGGTTTTTGCCAACCTTGCGACGGGCACGCGCCATCAAGTCCACGTGCGTTCCCAAAGCCGAAGTAGCCGCTGCAGCACCAGCCCCACGCATGCCGCAGTGTTGGAACGCACCCATTTGGACACATTGGCGCAGATTTTGCTTGTTTTTGGTGCATAAACGCAAAACCGGCGTTTATGCACCAATTTAAATCATTTAATCTCGAGAGGTCGTTCATGGAAGCACTAAAACAGGGCGCAGATGCCTTGTTCATCTTGTTGGGCGCGGTCATGGTGCTTGCCATGCACGCGGGTTTTGCATTTCTGGAACTAGGTACGGTGCGCCGTAAAAACCAGGTTAATGCGCTGGTCAAAATTTTGGTGGACTTCTCGGTGTCCACGGTGGTGTATTTCGTAGTGGGCTACACGGTGGCCTATGGCACCACCTTTTTTGTGGGCGCAGAGCAGCTGGCCGCCAAGAACGGCTACGAGCTGGTGAAGTTCTTCTTTTTGCTGACCTTTGCCGCTGCCATTCCGGCCATCATCTCAGGCGGCATTGCCGAGCGCGCCAAGTTCTGGCCGCAGCTCATTGCCACCGCGGTGATCGTCGGTTTTGTGTACCCGTTCTTTGAGGGCATTGCCTGGAATCAGCACTTTGGTGTGCAGGCTTGGATCAAGGCCACCACGGGGGAAGAGTTTCATGACTTTGCCGGCAGTGTGGTGGTGCACGCCGTGGGTGGCTGGATTGCGCTGGGCGCGGTGATGCTGCTTGGCGCGCGCAGCAACCGTTACCGCAAAGACGGGGCGATTTCGGCCCATCCACCATCGAGCATTCCCTTTTTGGCCTTAGGCGCGTGGATTCTGACGGTGGGCTGGTTTGGCTTCAACGTGATGAGTGCGCAGACGCTGGACAAAATCAGCGGCTTGGTGGCGGTGAACTCGCTCATGGCCATGGTGGGCGGCACGCTGGTGGCGCTGCTGATGGGTAAAAACGACCCTGGATTTGTGCACAACGGCCCACTGGCTGGCTTGGTGGCGGTGTGCGCAGGCTCGGACCTGATGCACCCGCTGGGTGCACTGGTAGTGGGCAGTGTGGCAGGTGCCATTTTTGTGGTGATGTTCACCCTGACGCAAAACAAATGGAAGATTGACGACGTGCTGGGCGTGTGGCCACTGCACGGGCTTTGCGGCACCTGGGGCGGCATAGCCGCAGGTATCTTTGGCAGCCAAACACTGGGCGGTTTGGGCGGCGTGTCGTTCACCGCGCAACTCATAGGTACCGCCATGGGCGTGGCGTGGGCCGCGCTGGGTGGCTTTGTGGTCTATGGCGTACTCAAAGCCACCACAGGCCTGCGCATGAGTCAAGAAGAAGAGTTTGACGGCGCTGACCTGTCCATCCACAAAATTAGTGCCACACCAGAACGTGAGACTAACTGGTAATTAGCCCTTGGTTGCACTCAGTCGAGTGCAGCCTTGGCCTTCTTGATCACCTCGGCCTGGCGGGCCGACTCTGTCTGGATGTACTGGGCCAATTGTTCGCGCGACAGGGTAAACGGCTCGTAGCCAAACGACACAAACTTAGCCCGCACATCGGCCTCGCCCAAGGCTTTTTCAATATCCTTTTGAATCTTGTCCGTCACTGCATTGGGCAGACCTTTGGGTGCGGCAATGGCGGTCCAGCCGCTGACCTCGAAATTGGGCGGGCCACCGGCCTCCAGTACCGTGGGCACGTCTTTGTAAGCCGGCAGTCGTTTGGGCGCAGCTATGGCCAAGAACTTGAGTTTGCCCGCCCGGTACAGCGGCCCCGCCGTGGCGCTGGTGCCCATGGCAAACGACAGCTCGCCAGTGGCCACGCCGGTGTACAGCTGCGACGTTTCTTTGTAAGTGACATGCTGCATCTCGGTGCCGGTCACCGTCTCGAACAAGGCCGAGCCCAGGTGCACCGGGTTGCCCACCGACCACGAGCCGTAGTTGAGCTTGCCCGGATGCGCTTTGGCGTCAGTCACGATGTCGGCCAGGTTTTTGTATTTACTGTCAGCCGCCACGGTGAAAAAAAAGTAGGTTTTGAACAGCGGCAGCAACACATCAAAGTCGGCCTTGGCGTCAAAGGGCAGTTTTTTGAATAGGTGAGGGTAGGCAGTTAGGTGGACGCCGTCGAGCTGGATCAGGTCGTATCCGTCAGGCGCACCGCGCTTGAAGGCGTCTATGGCAATGAAGCCGTTACCACCCGGACGGTTGTCCACCGTAACTGGCTGACCCCAGGCCCTGGAGAGCTTGTCCGCCACCAGCCTGGCCACGCCGTCTGGGCCAGACCCCACGGGAAACGGCGTGATGATACGCACCGGTTTGTTGGGAAATGTTTGTGTTTGTGTTTGCGCCTGGACGGCAATACCAAAGCTTAGGCCAGTGGCCAACGTAAAAAGAGCGCGTTTGAACATTTATTTATTTTTGCTGCGCACCGCAGCAAGCAACCGGTCAGCGGACCATTGTCCCGCACCAAATACCGCCAGACCCGCAAGCAACACGCCCCAGGTGATGTGCTGCTGCAACGCCGCGGGCGCAATGTCCATAAGCGACACAACGGCAACCACATTCACCACGCTCAGGCCCAATGCAGCAAACCGCCCACCCAGACCAAGTACCAATAACACCGGCAGCACCAATTCACCGGCGGTGCCCATGGCAGCCGCCACGGGCGTGGGAAGCAATGGCACGTGGTACTCGTCGGCAAACAGCGCCAGCGTGGTGTCCCAGTCGCGCAACTTGGTTAGGCCAGACATGAAGAACACCTGCGCCACATAAATGCGCGCCATCAAGGCGGCGGGGGGCTGCAGTGCAGCCAAGGTCGACTCCACTAAGCCCCACAACGCAAGCAAGCGTGACAGCAAAGATGGAGAGGCGTGTGTGGGTGTATGGCGTGCCATGGCGTTGCTCCTAATATCAAAACATCAAAAAGAAAGTGTTGTTGCATCTGCCGCATGAGCAGCAGCGAGGGGTACCACGCACAATGCTGCCCCCAGCACCAAACCCGTTTGCACGGCCTGGGGGAACCAGACACCAAAGTCCAGCACAGGGCTGGCCTCTAACGCATCACCCAGCGACTGGCCTGCCAGCAACGCGCTAAGTAACGTTGCCTCGCCCGGCTGTGCCTCGCGCAGGCGAGGGGCCAAGTGCTGGCGCCACACCAACGCGTCTTGGCTCACCTGGTCGCGCAGCTTTTGGCCAACTTCGGCCAAGGTCGGTCGGTGAGAATGGGCAGACTGCAATGACGCTTGGTGCGCCGCAATGATGTCAGCCACCGGCCACACGCTGCACACGAGCGCCACACCAGGGGCCAAACGCAGGGTAAGCGCGCCGGGGTCTTGCTCGGCCAGCAACGCAAAGCTTGCGACATCTGGAGCAGCGCCAGACAATGCATCAGGTGCCGTAGCGCATCTGTGCAGCGCCCATTCAGCGGCTGCCACATCGGCCAAGTAGGGTTCGTCGCGCAGTTGATCGTTGTTGCGTACAAATTCGGGCAATGCACCGCCCCATTGCGCCATGTCACCGCAGGAGGGTGGGTGGGCATGCCATAGGGCACGAGCCAGGTCAGCCATGCTCTCGTCACCCAGCAGCTGGGCCACCACCGGGTAGGCTGCTTGCAGCACGCGTTCGGCCAGAGCGTGGCCGTTGGCCTGATAAGCTTTTAGACCTCTAGCCCCCATGTGTTGTGCGTAATCAGCTATATTTTTGATAGCATTCTCCGTAGGCCATTGGAACAATGCTGCCAGCAGCGTCTGCTGTTGCGCGGCCAGTGTGCTCATGCGCGCACCCGGGCTTTTGCCGCTTCATCTAGCAGCACGTCCAGCGCGGGAATATCCGTGTCCCATTCAATCAAGGTGGGCACTGCGCCAAAGCACGACACCGCGTACTGGTGCAGCCGCCACACCGCATCGCATACGCGGCTACCGTGGTCATCGATCACGATGTCGCCATGCGCATCACTCACACGGCAGTGCCCCGCCACATGCAGCTCGCCCACATGCGCAGGGGAAATGGCATCGAGCCAGTGGCGGCAGGCCTGTTCTGCATCCAGCGCGCTGTCTTCAATGTCATCATTTTGTTGGGCTACATTGAGCGCGTTGACGTAAATATTGTTCACGTCCACCAGCAACGCGCAACCGGTGCGCCGTGCCAGGGTGTTTAAAAATTCGGTTTCTGCCAATGCGGCTTCGTCGGGCAGCGCATTCCACTGCACATAGGCCGACAGGTTCTCGACCATAAAACGGCGTTGCAGGCGGTTTTGCACCTGGTCTACGTGGGAACACAGCAAGCTCAATGATTCGCTGTTAAACGGGATGGGCAGTAGGTCAGCCGCATGGACCACGCCGCCCTGAAACATGCCGCGCGCAAACGACGCATGGTCGCTCACGCGCACGGGGTCGATACGTTGCACTAACTGCGCAAGTTGGTCCAAATGCCAGGGGTCCAACCCTACGGCAGACCCCAGCGACAGCCCCACGCCGTGCAGGCTGATGGGGTAAGTGGCGCGCCCATGCTCCAGTACGGCTAGCGCGGCACCACCTTGACCAAAAAAATTTTCGGAGTGAACTTCTAAAAAGTCCAGCGCGGGCTGCTCTTGCAGCAGCTGCGTGTAGTGCGGGTGACGCCACCCAATGCCCACATTGGCCTGCGTGGGCGGTGCCATCGTGGTTGGTTGTGCGGGCATGGGAGCGATTCAATGGGGCTTAGCTCTTCATCTTCTTGGCGTCGTCCATTGACATACCTTTCATGTCTTTGCAGGTGCCCTTGGCCACGTATTTCCACTCGTCTTTGCCCATGTCCACTTTGGATTGGCCCGCGCACGAATGGGTGCCGGACAAGTTGGCGCAGTCGTTCTGACCGGCCTTGGCGATGCCAAAGCATTTCTCTTTTTCCTGCGCCGCGGCGGGCACAGCCATCAGGCCCATAGACATTACGGCCAAAGCAGTAGCTGCGATCATTGCACGTTGGTTCATTTGAAAACTCCTGAAAAAGTAAAAGTAAAAGTTCAACTTGAGACGGTGCTGCGCAGGTGCAATCGTTACAAGTTAATGTTTAGTCACAGCAGCGCAGAGTTTCTTACACAGGGCTCGAAAATAGTTGCAATATTTTTTGCAACCAACCACGCCGTACACTGCGCTCCACACAAAAATTCTATGCCTCCTTTTGAACAACAAATTGCCGAACTACGCAGCTACTTACTAAAGTTCGCAACGCTGCAACTGCGCAACGTAGCTTGGGCGGAGGATGCGGTGTCAGAGACCATATTGGCCGCGCTGTGCAAGCCGCAAGCCTTTGGCAATCGGTCACAGCTGAAAACTTGGCTTGTTGGTATCTTGAAGCACAAAGTCATTGACGCACTGCGCCACCACCGTCGCGAAGTGTGCATCGCTGAGCCTTCGGATGATGCGCAGGAAGACCCGTTGGAATACATCGCTTTCAAAGCGGACGGCCACTACGCTGAAACACCCGCAGATTGGGGCAACCCAGAAGAGCAGATCAATAGCAAGCAGTTTTTTGAAATACTCGAAGCTTGCGCCAGCCAACTGCCACCGGTACAAGGGCGCTTGTTTCTGATGCGGGAATGGTTAGAGCTACCCGTCGAAGAAATTTGTAAGGAACTGGGCCTGACTTCGACCAACCTGTATGTCCAACTCCACCGGGCCAGATTGCGGTTGCGCGAATGCCTGGAACTGAACTGGTTTAAAAACCCCGCAACGCCATGATGCCTCTAAACCGCACCTGCCGCGAAGTAGCTGCCCTGCTGGTGGCCCGAGAAGATCGGGCCTTACCTATTGCCGATCGATTGGCTTTGCGCATCCACATGGCCATCTGCGAAGCCTGCCCCCGCTTTGAGCGTCAACTACTGATCATGCGCAATAGCATGCAGATGTGGCGCGGATATACGACGGCAGAGGAGCCAAACAGCAAAGAATTCCCCAATTCACCAAAAACTTGACAAACATTCTGGAAACTGACGCATAATATTCTGGCGTTGCCGAAATATCGGTGAGCAAGTTTGCGGTGGTTAGTCAGTTTCGCGTCTGCTTTAAGTCTTCATTGGTTTGTTGATTGCGGTTTTGGACTCTATCGTCGCGTTTTGAGTTATTTTGAGGAGTCCTTTCATGGGCAACAAACTTTACGTAGGCAACCTGCCTTATTCTTTCCGTGATGAAGATCTGCAACAAGCTTTTGCAGCACACGGTTCCGTTTCTAGCGCCAAAGTCATGATGGAACGTGACACTGGCCGTTCCAAAGGCTTCGGCTTTGTGGAAATGGGCAGCGACGCTGAGGCACAAGCTGCTATCAACGGCATGAATGGTCAACAATTCGGTGGCCGCGGTCTCGTGGTGAACGAAGCCCGCCCAATGGAACCACGTCCTCCCCGCTCCGGTGGCGGCGGCTTCGGCGGTGGTGGTGGTGGCGGCGGTTACGGCGGCGGCGCTGGTGGTGGTCGCTCCGGTGGCGGCGGCTACGGCGGCGGCGCTGGTGGTGGTCGCTCCGGTGGCGGCGGCTACGGCGGCGGCGCTGGCGGCGGCGGCGGTGGTGGTTATGGCGGCGGCCGTAGCAGCTACTAAGCAGCACTTTTAGCAACGCATGTTGCTAAATCAATAAAAGGGCCTTCGGGCCCTTTTTGCTTTTTTACACTAGTCTTCGTTTTTGCGGTGTTTACGTGGCCGTCCTGAAAGCAGCTTGTCGAACAACACATTAGGTAACACCCGCATCGCCTTAGCAACCCATCCCATTTGCCACGGAATCACCTGGTAACTAGTGCCCGCAGCAATTGCGTTGAATGCTTTGTCAGCAAAATCTTCAGGTTGCATCAAAAACGGCATCGCGTATCGGTTTTTTTGCGTAAGCGGCGTATCGATATAGCCCGGCGAAATAGTCACCACCTTCAAACCACTGGCGCGTAACTCACCGCGCAGACTTTCACAGTAGCTAATAACGGCAGCCTTGCTGGCGCAATACGCGCCGTGACCCGGCAGCCCGCGAATGCCTGCCACGCTGCCAATGCCAACCAAAGCACCTGTGCCGCGTTTGGTCATGGCATCTAAAAATGGGTGAAAGGTAGCTGCCAAGCCTAGATTATTGGTGGCAAACACTTGGGCCATCACATCCAGATCGCCGCGCACTGCCGTGTCGATTCCTATACTGATGCCCGCGTTGGCAATCACCACATCAGGCGTGCCCTGCAACTGCAAACATTGAGCACCTGCTGCCACAATACTGTCAACCATAGCAACGTCAGCACTATAAATTTGATAGCGGCTTACGCTGACTGCACGGGCGCTGGCCCACTTTTCTACCTCATCTGTTCGCCGCGCAACCAGCGCCAGCGAATAGCCAGCTTGGTAAAAGCGCCAAGCCAGTGCCTGACCAATACCGCTTGAAGCACCAGTGATAAATACAAGTGGAACCATGGCTTTATTTGGTGTCATCTGGTTTTAGAAGCAGGTTTAACAGGCTCTGGCGCCAAAGTGCCACGTACGCGCCCTCGTAGCACAAGGCGTTGCTCGATGTTGTCAAAGTCCAGGCTGTCCGCGCTGAAATGGTCTTTGCCACGGGTCAGCTCCACCGGTTTGGACGATTTAACTTGCTCGGTGTTCAAGAACGCATGCAAAAACTCGCCCCGGTATTCGATGCGCGGTACGGTTTTCGCACCAGTGCTATTTGCTTCACGAAGTACAACGGCCTTGCCAATGAGCTGTACTTCCGAGCCGTCTTCGTTGGTCAGCCCACGGTTAGCAGTGGCAGTGGTAACGCGGCCACTTTCATCAAAGGTTCGAATGCGAATGGCATCAATTTCAAGCCACTGGGTATCTGGAAAGTGGCGCGCTTTGTCGCCGCTGACTTCTGATTTGATTCGCCCAGTGGCATCGAACGTTTTGACAGAAAAACCTTCCAGAAAATAGTCGGGGCTGTGGCTTACAACCTTTTCTACTCCAGGCTCTGCAACAGGTGGGGCGGTTCGGACCAGCCAGTAGGTCAGAAGCGCCAGGGTGGCCATAAACACAACGGGCAGGTACAGCAAAAAGCGATCCCACGCCTCACGCAGCAGATTGATCAATGGGTGATCTCGCGAAATAGGCGGCCATAGTTTCCACTGGCTACCATCAGCAAGTCACACAACTCGCGCACAGCGCCATGGCCGCCATGTGCCTTGGTGACGTAGTGCGCAATACTCAGCACTTCAATATGTGCATTCACGGGCGCGCACGCAAATGCGCTACGACGCATGACCGGCATATCAGGCCAATCGTCACCCATGGCGGCGGCTTGCGACCAATCCAGCCCTAGGGCTTGCAGCGTTTGTTCGGCAGCCGGTCGCTTGTCTTCGGTTCCAAAGTGTGCATGGGTTATGCCCAAAGCCGTCAGGCGTGCGCGCAAAGGTTTGCTGTCACGCCCGGTAATGATCACTGGAGTGATACCAACTTTTTGCAGCATCTTGAGGCCGTGGCCGTCCAGGGTGTTGAAGCGTTTGAGCGTCTCACCCGATTCAGAAAACAGCAGCCCGCCATCGGTAAGGACTCCGTCCACATCAAAAAAGGCCACACGAATGCCTTGCGCCTTCAAGAGCAATGCCGAATCGAAATGAATAGCAGGTGTCATCAAATGACTTTCGCACGCATCAGGTCGTTACTGTTGAGTGCGCCGCACAGCGTGCCGTTGGCATCTACCACCAGCACGCTGGTGATACGCTTGTTTTCCATCAGCTCGGCTGCGTCAACTGCCAGCGCGTGGGCCTCGATGGTGGCCGGGTTGACCTGCATAACGTCTTGCGCCGTCATGGAACGCAGGTCAGTGCCCAGCTCAACGAGCCGACGCAAATCACCATCGGTAAAGATGCCAACAATCTTGGCGTCTGCGTCCACCACCGCAGTGGCACCCAAACCTTTGTCACTCATCTCTCGCATCAGTTCGCTGAAGCTTGCATTGGGTGCAACGCTAGGTACAGCAGCACCACTGCGCATGACGTCACTGACATGGGTAAGCAGCTTGCGCCCCAACGCACCACCGGGGTGTGAGCGCGCAAAGTCTTCGGCCCTAAAGCCGCGCGCATCTAACAAGGCCACGGCAAAAGCATCACCCATGGCAAGCTGTGCCGTAGTGCTGGCCGTGGGAGCCAAGTTAAGTGGGCACGCTTCTTTGGTCACGCCGCTGTCAAGCCACACGTCGGCATGTTGTGCCATGGTGGACTGCGCGTTACCAGCCATCGCGATAAAGGGAATACCCAACCGCCTGATAACCGGCAATATGGCGGCCATCTCTTGGGACTCGCCACTATTGGAGATGGCAAGCACCACATCCAGCGCAGTAATCATGCCCAGATCGCCATGGCTGGCTTCTGCTGGATGCACAAACATGGCTGGGGTGCCTGTTGAGGCCAGTGTGGCGGCAATTTTTCGGCCTACGTGGCCGCTCTTTCCCATACCCATAACCACGACTCGGCCCTGGGTTGCAAGCGCGATGGCGACGGCCTTTGCAAAGCCATCGCCCACCCGGGCTTTGAGTCCCTGCACCGCTGCGGCTTCAATATCAAACGTCTCATGTGCGAGCGCAATGGCGCGCTGCGCAAAGTGGGGAGTTATTGGCATTACTGGGGCTTGCATCCACACATTTTATAGAGCACACGTGGGCTTGCTAGTATGTCGGGTATGAGCGCTTTAGAAATTACTCTGCTGTACTTGCTTGCCGCTGTGCTGGGCGTGGTGGTGTGCCGCTCGTTCAAGCTGCCACCCATGTTGGGTTACTTGGCTGTGGGTGTGGTGATTGGCCCCAACGCGTTAGCGCTGTCACAGAACTCCGATGGCGTGCGCCACTTGGGCGAGTTTGGTGTCGTATTTTTGATGTTTGTGATTGGGCTGGAGTTCAATTTGCCCAAGTTGCGCGCCATGCGCAAACATGTGTTTGGCCTCGGACTGCTGCAAGTAGCAGTCACCATATCTGGGGCCAGTCTGATTGCCTTGGGGCTCGCAAAATTATCTCCAGACTTATGGGGCATGGGGTGGCAAGCGGCCGTCGCACTGTCTTGTGCGCTGGCCATGAGCAGCACCGCTATTGTGGTCAAGCTCATGGTGGAACGCTTGGAAATGGAGTCAGAGCATGGCAAACGCGTGATGGGCGTATTGCTATTCCAAGACTTGGCCGTGGTGCCATTACTGGTGTTAATCCCCGCACTGGGCGCTGCAGGCGAAAACCTGGCCAATGCGCTGATGGTGGCTGGGCTTAAAGCGGCAGTTTTGGTGACTTTGCTTTTGGTGGGTGGCCAACACATCATGCGCCGTTGGCTAACCTTGGTGGCTCGCCGCAAAAGCGATGAGTTGTTTGTACTCAATCTGTTGTTCATCACTTTGGGCTTGTCGTGGTTGACTGAAATGGCGGGGCTAAGCTTAGCGCTGGGCGCATTCATCGCCGGCATGCTGATTTCTGAAACGGAATACAAGCACCAAGTGGAAACAGACATTCGTCCTTTTCACGACGTGTTACTCGGTCTATTTTTCATCAGCATTGGCATGCTGCTGGACTGGCGTTTGGTGCTTGAGCGTTGGCCGCTGGTAGTGTTGCTTTTGGTCGTGCCCACATTTCTGAAAGCTGCGTTGGTCATGTTGTTGGCTCGCGGGCTTGGTGCATCCACAGGCGTGGCCATGCGCACAGCGCTCTACTTGGCGCAGGCTGGCGAGTTCGGGTTTGTGATGCTCACGCTGGCGCAGCAAAACTCACTGGTGCCCCCTGCCTTGCTAAACCCAATTTTGGCCAGCATGGTGCTGTCCATGTTGGCAACGCCCTTTATCGTGATGTCAAGCAATCGCATCGTAATGAAGTTGGTGGCGAATGAATGGCTTCAACAGTCGCTGCAAATGACGACCATTGCACGCAAGTCGATCAACGCCAATCGCCATGTGATTATTTGCGGCTACGGCCGCTGCGGCCAAAACTTGGCCCGTATGCTGGAAGCTGAAAAGATTCCCTACATAGCGCTGGACTTAGACCCCGACAGGGTTCGACAAGCCGCTGCGGCAGGAGACTCTGTGGTGTTTGGCGATGCTGCACGCTTGCAGGCCCTAATGGCGGCGGGCTTGGCACGTGCCAGTGCAGTGGTGGTGACCTACTTGGACGAAGCCGCTGCCATGAGAGTGCTGGCCAACATACGTTCGCATGCACCCCAAGTGCCTGTGATCGTGCGCACCCAAGATGACCACAGCCTTGAAAAATTGCAAGCTGCTGGCGCTACCGAGGTGGTGCCCGAGGCGCTGGAAGGCTCACTCATGTTGGCCAGCCACGCTCTCGCGTTGGTAGGAGTGCCCATGCGTCGGGTGATTCGCATCGTGCAAGACCAACGCGATGCGCGATACAACCTGTTGCGCGGCTTTTTTCACGGAGCGGATGACGACTCTGTCGATGAGTTAAAGCACGAGCGCTTGGCTACGTTCACGCTACCACTGGACGCTAAGACGGTGGGGCACAACTTGCGCTCTTTTTCATTGCAGAGCCTAGGCGTGCGAGTGGTAACCTTGCGAAGAGCCAACGGCAAGCCAGTAGTTTTTGACGACACAACGCCACTTGAAGGTGGAGACACACTAGTGCTATCGGGCCAGGCCGAAGCCCTGGCTGTTGCCCAGCAAAAGTTGCTATACGGCTAGCACCCGCACCTACACAAGCATTTGCAGTATTCACCCGTAAGAAACCAATTTACCCTAGAGAAACGCCATGCAACACCTCAGCGTGAACCAATATCTGCGTAACCACATACGAACCGTACCGAACTGGCCAGCGCCTGGCGTGCAGTTTCGCGACATTACGCCTTTGCTGCAGGATGCAAAGGTCTTTCGCGTATTGATTGACGCCTTTGTGCACCGCTATATGGATGCAAATATGCGTCCCGATGTTGTGGCCGGCCTTGACGCACGTGGCTTTATTTTGGGAGCAGTGGTAGCCTATGAACTCAACGTAGGCTTTGTGCCCATCCGAAAAAAAGGCAAGCTGCCGTTCACCACAGTAGAAGAAACCTATGAATTGGAATACGGCAGCGCAACTGTGGAATTGCATACCGACGCTGTGAAACCCGGTGACCGCGTTTTGTTAATTGACGACTTGATTGCCACAGGCGGTACCATGATGGCGGGCAAAAAATTATTAGAAAAACTGGGCGCTCATGTCATGGAAGGGGCTGCGATTGTGGATTTGCCCGAACTGGGTGGCTCCGTCAAACTACGTGCATCTGGCCTACCCCTTTTCACCTTGCTGGATTTTGCAGGTCATTGACCGCGCTAATTCAGATCACCGTACTGCGTTCCACTCATGGGCGAGTGGAAATCTTCAATTTCAGTATCCTCAAAATCTGCACTCTGGGTCTGTTGCTCGAGAAATGGCTTTGTAGCAGGTGCTGCAATGGTTGGCAATTGATTCGTTTCGTTGGCTGAGAAAGACTTTTTAAAAGCTTCTATCTGCTGTTGCCGACTTGGCGATGATGTAGCGGCAGTCATAGCGGCACCGGCGGCGGTTACGTTCGCCCGTTCATTCACCCGCCAATAAACTGCCGTAACAAAGATGTCATGCATTGCCTTGGCATGGCGTGCAATCAAGCCTTCAATTTCCACCAAGCGAAGCGGGTGTGCCATGTGGGCAGGAGGTAGGTCAACCATCACCAAATAGGCTTTACCACGCGAATCCAACGACAGTACTTTGAATTTGTAACTCGAACTCAGAATACCTGACTTGGTCATGCACTCGCGCACCACGGCATAAAGCAATTCCCTTTGCTCTAACCGAACTACCTTGCGCTTGGAGTGCGGTTCATCAACATTG
>JBEANP010000048.1:0-12983 GCA_041165385.1 Pseudomonadota bacterium
CCGCCATGCGCACTGACCTAGGCTGGAGCTACACGCTTGCAGGTGGCATGAACACGGCCAATGCGCTGGGCTATTTCTTGGGTGCTCTGGCTACGCCGTGGCTGATGCGGCGCTGGGGCCCCTCGCACTTGCTGTGGGGCGGGGCTGCTTTAGCCAGTATGTTTATGGGTTTAAGCGGCTTCTTTATAGATGCCCAGCTGTTGCTGCTGCAGCGCTTGTTGGCCGGCGTGGCCAGCGCGCTGGTATTTATTGCCGGTGGGCTGTTGGCAGCGCGTCTGGGTGCGAGCCATCCGCGGCACGGTGGTTTGCTGCTAGGCATTTATTACGGGGGCACGGGGCTGGGCATTGTGTTGTCGGCGGTGCTGGTGCCATGGGTATTAGAGGCCACGCAGGCGGATGCCCACGGCTGGCGCTGGGCGTGGTGGCTGTTGGCGTTGGCCTGCTGCTTGGCCAGTGCTGTGCTGGTGTGGCCGGCGCGTGTGATGGCGCGCTGGGAGTTGCCTGCGGCTAGCACAGCCCAAGCCGGTGCCCGTTTTACCTGGCGGCCTTTTGGGTATGGACTGGCGGGCTACACCTTGTTTGGTGTGGGCTACATCGGGTACATGACCTTTGTGGTGGCCTTGCTGCGCGCACAGGGCAGCACTGCGTTGGCAGTCACTTGGTTTTATGCCTTGCTGGGTGTGGCCGTTATCGCCTCCAGCCGCATTTGGGCGGGGCTGCTTGATCGCTACAGAGATGGCCGCCCGTTGGCTACCCTGAACGCTTTGCTGGGGCTGGCCACCATCGTGCCTGCGTTGACACAATGGTGGCCCATGGTGTTGGCGTCGGGTTTGGTGTTTGGGGCGGTATTTTTGTCGGTAGTGGCATCTACCACCGCGCTGGTGCGCCATAACCTGCCTCCCAGTGCCTGGGCGGCAGGTATTAGCGCATTCACTACGGTATTTGCCGCGGGCCAGATTGTTGGGCCCACAGTGGTGGGCTGGATTGCTGACGGCCCGGGTGGTTTGGCCCGTGGCCTGGTGTTTTCCGCTGGGGCTTTGTGGTTGGGGGCGCTGCTGGCTTTGCGCCAAAAAGCGCTTTGAAACGCTAGTGGCCTTGGCGGTTGTGCACAAACGTCTCGAAATCTTCCACCGACAAAGGCTGGCTGAAAAGAAAGCCTTGAAAATGTTGGCAGCCCTGGCCCAGTAGCAGCGCTTGCTGTTCTGCGGTCTCTACGCCCTCGGCAACCACTGTCAGCCCCAGCGTATCGGCCAGCACGATAACCATGCGGGCGATGGCGGCGTCATTGGGGTCGATAAATACATCGCGCACAAAACTGCGGTCAATCTTGAGTTGATCTAACGGTAACTGCTTGAGGTAAGACAGGGACGAATAACCGGTTCCAAAGTCGTCCAATGCAAAGCGTACGCCGCAGGCTTTTAGGGCGGCCATTTTTTCGATGACCGACGAGACGTTGTCAATCAGCATGCTCTCTGTGAGCTCCAGTTTTAGCAGCGATGGCATTGCGCCCGTGCGTTGCAGCACGTCTAGTACTTGCTGTACGAAGTCTGGGTGCTGAAACTGCCGTGCGCTGACGTTCACTGCCACACTCAGCGTCGCAAACAGGGGGTTGGCTGCCCATGCAGCAAGCTGCTTGCATGCGGCGTCCAGAATCCACGCCCCCAGGGGCAAAATGAGGTCAGACTTTTCCGCCACCCGGATGAACTCTAGCGGTGACACCAGCTCACGCTGCGCATGCTGCCATCGCACCAGTGCCTCGGAGCCTATAACCCGTCCCGTGGCATTGACCTGCGGTTGGTACAGCAGCAAAAATTGCTGGTGGGATATGGCGTGGCGCAGTTCCATCTCCAGTTCGGCTAATGCAGAGACTGAGGCCTGCATTCTGGGGTCGAAAAAACGAATGGTGTTCCGCCCAGCACTTTTGGCCTGGTACATGGCAGTGTCCGCGCGTTTGAGTGGCTCTTCAATGCGCTCGGGTTTCAGGCCAAACAACGTGACGCCGATGCTGGCTGAGCAGTGAAAGCGAATATCGTCGATCTCAAAATTCTGGTCCAGCTGCGCCAACACCTTCTTTGCAATGGCTTCAGCCTGGCTCGCTGCGATCAGCGCATCCTCATTCAATGCGTCAAGCATGATGACAAACTCGTCGCCCCCCAGGCGTGACACGGTGTCGCCTTCGCGAACGCAAGCACTCAGGCATAGCGCAATTTTTTGCAATAACTGGTCACCCCGGTTGTGACCGTGGGTGTCATTGAGTGTTTTGAAGTTGTCCAGGTCAATGAATAGCAGTCCGCCGCGGCGTTGGTGGCGTTGCGTATTGGCTAGCGAAATTTCCAATCGGTTCATCAGCAGGCGGCGATTGGGTAGAGCAGTCAGCGGGTCAAAGAATGCCAGGCTGTGGATTTGGTCCTCTGCCGCTTTGCGATCGGTAATGTCGGCAATGTAGGCCAGGATGCAAGGCGTGCCGTCGTGCTCTATCAATTCACCCGAAATACTGACATTGCGCAGGTTTCCGTTTTTGTGGGTCCACTGGGCTTCGTAGTTGACGATGCTGCCGCGCGCCGTGAGCGCAGTTACCCAGCGCTGGCGTGCTTCATGGTCATGCCACAGGCCAGTGTCTAGCGTGGTGTGATTTGTAAGTTCGCAAGGTTTCCAACCAAAGTCCCGCTCATATTTGTCGTTGGCTTCCAAAAAGCGGCCTTCGAGCAGGGTAACGATAGATGCTGCAACTGGGCTGGACTGGAATGCGGTGGAGAACTTGCGCTCAGAGTCTTGTATGGCAAGCTCGGCGAGCTTGCGTTCGTTGATATCTTGGGTTGTGCCCAGCACTCGGACCGCCGTGCCTCGGTATGGACCTTCTGCGGCCTTTTGGCGCACCCATTGCACGCTGTTATTTACCAGAATGCGGTGTTCAATGTCTAGCCCGATATGGTCATCCAGTAGTTTTTGCCAAGCGATCAGTAGTTTTTTTCGGTCGTCTGGATGGGTGCGCTCCAGGTAGGATTCTCTGGTAACGGAGCTGCCCGCCGGGAGCCCCAAAATACGACAGGCTTCGTCTGAGGGGTATGACGTCTGGCTTGCCAAGTCAAATACCCAGCTTCCTACTTTTGCAACGGCTTGTGCCTGGTACAGCTCGGTTTTGGTGCTTTCAATCTCCATCAGACGCTTGCGATAGGCGCGCACCAGGGCGAACATCAAAATGCCGCACATACAAAAGACACAGATTTGTACCAACGCCTGAATGACGGCTGGGTGAGGTGGTGCGGGTGGTAGAGCCTGGTTAGCCTCCAGCAGTACCAGGCTCGCTGTGAATGCACAGGTTATGGCTGTGGTGATCGCGGTCACCCTGCCGCTGGAGAGCCAGCCGAGTGAAAAAATGATCAGTGTGAAGACATACTGTACCGGCGCGCTGACGCCACCGCCAACATAGGACATGCCTGCCGTGCTTAGCCAAATGCCTGAAGCCAAAGTCACGATAGCGGCTTTGGGATGACCTTGCCTCGTTAAAACCCAGCCGACTAAGGCGACTGGAAACATAGAGGTGGGCCACAGCGCTCGCTCTCGCAATGCAGGCACCATGTACAGCGCGATGGAGACTAGCGTGACGCAAACAAATATGGCTTGCACTGCATAGCGCAAAAACGCAAGTGATGGCTCCCACGTCCGTGGGGTAGAGGCTAGCTCCTTGGTGCTATGGGCTGGCTGCTGCTGCGTCGCGATAAAGGGCTCCTAGTCAATGCGTGCCTTATTGTGGGTCTTGGAACACGCCACGATAAATCATAGCGGTTCACAAACACTTTATTTGATAAGACCTTCCGCTTTCATGGCAGCAATGACAGCAGGGCGTGCGCCCACGCGAGCCCGGAAAGCTGCGAGGTTCGACAGGCCGGAAATATCCAGTCCCACCATGGGGGCCCAGTTGGTAACCACAAACAGGTAGCCATCTGCCACGGTGAACTGTTCGCCCATTAAATAGTCTTTGCCGGCCAGTTCACCGTCGACCCAGGTCAAGCGCGACAGCAGGCGCGTTTTGAAGGTGGTTTTGACTTCATCGGGTGTACCCGGTGTGAACAAGGGGCTGAAGCTTTTGTGCAGTTCGGTGCCAATGAGGGTAAGCCACTCTTGCAGCTTGTAGCGCTCGTATGTGCCATTGGCAGGGGCCAGTTTTTTTTCCGGTACTTGGTCGGCGATGTATTGCACGATGGCGGGGCCTTCATGCAGGCTGCGGCCATCGTCCAGCGTGAGGTAGGGCACGTAGCCCAGGGGGTTGATGGTGTAGTAGTCGGTGCCATCGGGTAGCTTGTGCGTCTTGGTGGGGGCCATGATGGCCTCGAACGACAAGCCCGCTTCATACATGGCAATGTGGGGCGACAGGGAGCAGACGCCGGGAGAGTAATACAGCTTCATAAAAAGGTCCCAGAGTTGATAAAAAAACGGTGGTGTAAGTATGCAACGTAATGCTATCTAATGTTGGCGCACCCGTGCACCACGCACGTTTATTTGGTAAGGAAGTTCAGGTATTTGGTCGCAAAGTTGCCGTAGGGAGGCCACAAGAATTTGACCGCGCTAAATGGCGCTTGGTAGAACACCGGGCGCATTTTAGAGAAGGTCACAAAACCCTCATAGCCATGGTAGTGGCCCATGCCGCTGTCGCCCACGCCGCCAAAAGGCAGATCGTGCTGGCCCACATGAAACAAGCCGTCGTTGACACTCACACCGCCTGACATTACACGGGTAAGCAGGGTGTGAATCAGCGCCTTGTCGTTGCTGAACGGGTAGAGCGCCAGCGGGCGGGGTTTGTTGTTGATGGCATTGATGGGTTCTTCAATCGACGTGAATCCCACTACGGGCAACACGGGTCCGAAAATCTCGCGCGTGCGCAGTGACGAGTTCTCCGGCGCGTTGAGCACGATGTGCGGGGCAATCTTGCGGGTGGCCGCGTTCCACGGCTTGCCGGGCACCAGCTGGATGAGCTGGGCCCCAGCCTCGCGCGCTTCTTCCAGGGCGGCCACCACGCGGTTGAAGGCGCGCTCGTCAATCATGGAGGTGTAGTCGGGCGTGTCCAGCGTGGGGTAGCGGGTGGCCACGATCTCTTTGGACAACGCTACAAATTCACTGATCTTGCCTTTGGGCATGTAGGCGTAATCCACCGTGGTGCAAATCTGCCCGGCGTTGAAGCACTTCACAAACAGCAAGCGTTCAGCGGCTTTGCGCAGAGGGTAGTCGTCGCACACGATGGCGGGTGATTTGCCGCCCAGTTCCAGCGTCACAGGGCATAAGTTTTGCGCGGCAGCGGCCATTACTGCCCGGCCGGTTTGGCCGGAGCCCGTGAACAACATGTGGTCAAACTTGAGCTGTGAAAACTCAACGCCTACGCCGCCCGTTTCGTCAAAAAACGCGAGCTTGTCTTGGGGAAAGTAGGCGGGAATTGTTTCTATCAACAGGCGCGCCAGGTGACGCGAGTTTTCTGACATTTTGATCATGGAGCGGTTGCCCGCAGCAAAGATGGCAATCAGCCCGTTGAAGCTCAGGTTGATAGGAAAGTTCCACGGCACGATGCAGCCCACCACGCCCAGTGGCTGCGGAATGACGCGGTTTTTGGCCCCCAAAAAATTCTTCATGTCGATGCCACGGCGTTGCGGCTTCATCCACTTTTTGAGATGCTTAATGGCGTGGTCCACGCCGTCAATGACGCTGAAAATCTCAGCAAACTGGGTTTCGTGGCGTGAACGGTTGCCGTAGTCGGCGCTGATGGCGTCGATGATGGCATCGCGGTTGTCGCGGATGAATGCTTGCAGTTTGCGCAGATCCGCCTTGCGCTCTTCCAGGCTGGGGTAGGGGTTTGCAAGGTATGCCGTGCGCTGCAGTTGGAGCGTGTCCTGCAGCATCTGGCGAACTGCGTCGACGGACGTCGCTTCATGCAATGTGGTGGCTCGGGGCAGTGCGGACATGGTGGCTCTCCTGAAATCAAGTTTGGTAGCTGGTGTCCAAGCGGTCCAGCTTGCGGATCAGCGATGGCCAGGCAAACGCGCCGCCCATGCCCCCGGTTTGTACCCGCATGGCCTCGGCCACGCCTTTGACGATGAGCGGATTCACCTGCGTGAGTGCGCCACCACCGGCTTGGGCATCGATCTGGATTTTGCAGGTGGCTTCGAAGGTGTACATCGACAAAAACGCGTCAGGTATGGTCTTGCCCACGGTGAGCAGGCCGTGGTTACGCAGCATCAGAAAGTTGGCCTGGCCCAAGTCGGTTTGCAGGCGCGGCGCCTCATCCGGCCTGAACGCCACGCCCTCGTAGTCGTGGTATGCCAGCGAGGCTAGAACAAACGTGCTTTGCTGACTGATGGGCAACACGCCGCACTTCTGCGTACTGACGGCTACGCCAGCACGGGTATGGGTGTGCAGTACGCAGCCTGCGTCCTCGCGCACGGCATGCACTGCGCTGTGGATCACAAAACCGGCGGGGTTGACGGGGAAGGGCGAGTCGTTGAGCTTGTTGCAGTGCTGGTCCACCTTAACCAAGCTGCTGGCCGTAATCTCGTCAAACATCAGACCGTAGGGGTTGATGAGAAAGTGGTGCTCCGGCCCCGGGATGCGGGCGCTGATGTGGGTAAACACCAGGTCGCTCCAGCCATACAGTGCCACCAGCCTGTAACACGCGGCCAGGTCCACGCGCAGCTGCCATTCTTCGGGACTGACTTGGGATTGCAGTGAGGGAATATTCATGGGTGTACTCCAGCAAATAAATGTAGCCTACGTCAAAGCGCTTATGGCGACCGTCCTGAACCGGACAATCAAGGGTAAACACGGGTGAACTTTAAATGGGGGTTCAATGTAGCTATAAAAATAATAGCTGGGTACGTAATGCCCGTGGGCGCTAGCGGCTTATTTGGCTCCAAAGTAAAATTGCAGCATGCTTTATCCCCAAGAATTTGATGTCATCGTCGTAGGTGGCGGTCACGCCGGTACCGAGGCGGCGTTGGCAGCTGCCCGCATGGGCAGCAAAACGCTGCTGCTTACCCACAACATCGAGACGTTGGGGCAGATGAGTTGCAACCCGTCCATTGGCGGTATCGGCAAAGGTCACCTGGTTAAAGAGGTAGACGCCATGGGCGGCGCGATGGCACTTGCCACCGACGAGGGCGGTATTCAGTTCCGCATTTTGAACAGCAGCAAAGGCCCTGCTGTACGCGCCACCCGCGCCCAGGCCGACCGCGTGTTGTACAAAGCCGCCATCCGCCGCATGCTGGAAAACCAGCCCAACCTGTGGCTGTTTCAGCAAGCGGTGGACGACCTGATGGTCGAGTCTGACGGTCAGGGCGACCGTGTGGTGGGGGCAGTCACCCAGGTGGGTGTGCGCTTTCGAGCCAAAACCGTGGTGCTGACGGCCGGTACTTTTCTGGATGGCAAAATTCATGTGGGGCTGAACAACTATGCTGCAGGCCGAGCGGGTGATCCGCCTGCCGTTTCTTTGAGCGCCCGGTTGAAAGAATTGAAGCTGCCACAAGGGCGCTTGAAAACCGGCACCCCGCCGCGCATTGATGGGCGCAGCATCGACTTTTCCAAATGCCAGGAGCAGCCCGGCGATGGCATGCCCGGCGGTATGAGCCCCCACATGCCAGTATTTAGCTTCATGGGCAAGGTGGGAATGCACCCGCAGCAAATGCCCTGCTGGATCACCCACACCAACGCGCGCACCCACGACATTATTCGCAGCGGGTTTGACCGCAGCCCCATGTTCACCGGCAAGATTGAAGGCGTGGGCCCGCGCTATTGCCCGAGTGTGGAAGACAAGATCAACCGCTTTGCCGACAAAGAGAGTCACCAGATTTTCTTGGAGCCCGAAGGCCTGACCACCCACGAGTACTACCCCAACGGCATTAGCACCAGCTTGCCGTTTGACATCCAGTACGAGCTGGTGCGCAGCATGGCCGGGCTGGAGAACGCGCATATCTTGCGTCCCGGCTACGCCATTGAATACGACTACTTTGACCCGCGCAGTTTGAAGAGCAGCTTTGAGACACGCCAAATTGGCGGCCTGTTTTTCGCCGGCCAGATCAATGGCACCACAGGGTATGAAGAGGCGGCGGCCCAGGGCATGTTTGCCGGCATTAACGCTGCGCTGCAAGTGCGCAGCTTGGGCGGCGGTAATGCGGCTGCCAGTGCAGCAGGGCAGATGGACTATGTGGGCGACACCTGGCTACCGGCGCGGGACGAGGCCTACTTGGGTGTGCTGGTGGACGACCTGATCACCAAGGGTGTGACCGAGCCTTACCGCATGTTCACCAGCCGTGCCGAGTTCCGCTTGCAGCTGCGTGAAGACAATGCTGATGCCCGGTTGACGGAAACCGGTCGCAAGCTGGGCCTGGTGGACGACGCACGTTGGACTGCGTTTTGCCGCAAGCGTGAGGCTGTTTCACGTGAAACAGAGCGCCTGCGCAGCATTTGGGTGAACCCCAATAATCTGCCGCCCTCAGAGTCCGAGCGCGTGCTGGGTAAATCGATTGACCACGAATACAGCCTGGCCGACCTGCTGCGCCGCCCGGATGTGAGCTACGCCGGACTCATGACATTGAACGACGGCAAATACGCCAACGCCGACTTGCCCGCCGCCGTGCTGCGGGAATCGGGCGAGGTGGACGCGGTGGTCGCGCAAGACGTATTTGTGGCTAGTGTGGTGGAGCAAGTGGAAATTGCCGCCAAGTACTCGGGCTACATCGACCGCCAAAAGGACGAGGTAGAACGCGCCAGCCACTATGAAAACCTGCGCCTCCCATCCGAGCTGGACTATATGCAGGTCTCGGCATTGAGCATTGAAGCCCGTCAGCGTTTGAATAAGTACCGACCCGAAACACTGGGCCAGGCATCGCGCTTGTCCGGCATTACCCCTGCGACAATTTCCTTGTTGTTGATTCACCTGAAGAAGGGCCACTTCAAGGGGTTTGTAGAGAAGACGGTGGCTGCCTGATACGCGGGCGCTTGCTGTGCGAGCTTGGTGGCAGGCGTGTTGTGAGGCGTCTTGTGAGGCGCGCTCAGAAGCCCGTAAGCGTAATGATTGACGCGGTTGTTTGCGCTGGGCCAGCCTACTCTGCCAAGGTTATACATAAAGAGGTGAATCGTGAGTGTTGATAGTGCGGCCTTTCTGGCCACGTTAGAGCAAGGACTGGTCGCATTGGGCTTGGAGCTCACGGCTGCGCAAGGGGCGCAGTTGCTCGATTACCTGGCCTTGATTCAGAAATGGACCAAGGTCTACAACCTGACCGCGGTGCGTGATCCTGCCGAGATGCTGACCCACCACATGCTCGACAGCTTGGCCGTGATCAAGCCTTTGCTGTTGCAAGTGGCGGCGCTGGCCAAAGATGCTGGCGCCGGGGTGCGTTTGCTGGATGTGGGCTCTGGTGCAGGTTTGCCCGGCGTGGTGATTGCCATCTGCTGCCCGCAGATCACGGTGCATTGCGTGGACACGGTGGCCAAAAAGGCAGCGTTCATTCAGCAGGTTGCGGTAACGTTGAAGTTACCAAACCTGCGGGGTATTCACGCGCGGGTGGAGAGTTTGACTGAAACCTACGATGTGGTGAGTTCGCGGGCGTTTGCTTCGCTGGTCGATTTTGTCACCTGGTCTAGCCAGGCCTTGACGGGGCAGGGCGTGTGGATGGCCATGAAGGGCAAACATCCCGCGGAAGAGATGGCTGCATTGCCGTCCTCGGTTGAAGTGTTTCACGTGGAACAACTGGTGGTGCCAGGGCTGGATGCGCAGCGGTGCATTGTGTGGATGCGGAAGGGTGCGGGGTAGTCGGTTTTTGGGCTACTGTGGTCTTGGGTTGGAATGGTAGGGCGATGCGTTTTGCTTCGTGTCCTCCGCCCTGCGGGCTCCCCCTTTTACCTACGCAAAACACACCACCCTGCCCATTTTGTGTAGCGTGGCAAGCTCCAAGCCCCATTGAAAGTCATAGGCCATAGCTATAGCCAAACCTTCGGGGTTCAGCCTTGTATCAATCGCCCTAACTCCCGTGGTAGCGTAGAGCGGTGGCCAGCGTCGCGGTGAGGTAAAGAAGGAGGCCGAAGGCCGGGTGACACGAACGGCGACGCAGGCCACCGCACTACGCGGGCCCAGAAGCAGCGCGGTTGCTTTACCCCGGCTGCCATGCCCCGGCTGTTGTGAGTTGGCAGTCGCAAACGGGTAATTGCCAGGCCCGGGGATCGCCGCATGGCACACCACCATTCGGCGCCCGAAATTTCCAACGTAAACTCAAAGACTTCCCAACCAGAAACCACCCCATGCTCGGCGTTACCGACTACGGCACTTTTGTCGTCACCATCATCGTGTTTTTGCTGATCCCTGGCCCGGGCAATCTGGCACTGGTCACGTCTACTAGCAAGGGTGGAATAGTAGGCGGACTGGCCGCTACCTTGGGTGTGATCCTGGGTGATCAGGTGTTAATGTGGTCCGCAGTGGCCGGTGTGGCGGCACTCTTGGCAACTTACCCCGATGCTTTCAATCTGGTGCAGTGGGCGGGAGCAGCGTATCTGTTTTGGCTGGGTGCCAAGATGTTGTTGGCCAAACCCGGCGCTGCACCGGTGCTCAACATCAAGGCTGGGCATTACCTGCGCCAGGCCATGGTGATCACCTTGCTCAACCCCAAAGCCATCTTGTTTTACATGGCGTTCTTCCCCTTGTTTGTGGACCCGGTTCGCCAGGAGGGCTTGGTGACCTATGCCTTCATGGCTGCCACCATTGCGGTGCTCACTTTCCTGTATGGCTTGGGCGCTACCTTGCTCACTCACTTTCTCGCAGAGCGCGTGCGCGCCAACCCTATGATTAGCCGTGCGCTGGAAAAGGTGGCGGGTGTGTTCTTGGTCGGGTTTGGAATTCGTCTGGCAATGTCCCGGTGAGTGGTCGTTGTGCCAATGGTTTGGGTGGGTGCGGTGTTTCACGTGAAACAGTTTTACTCCCCTGGTTCGTAGTTATTTCTATCTAGTTCGTCATGGCCAAAATATTCTGTGTTGCCAACCAAAAGGGTGGCGTCGGTAAAACCACTACCACGGTAAATTTGGCTGCGGGCCTGGCCAAGGTGGGGCAGCGGGTGCTGATGATCGACCTCGATCCCCAGGGCAATGCCACCATGGGTTCGGGCGTGGACAAGCGCAAGCTGGAACTGACCGTGTACGACGTGCTGCTGGAATCTGCGTCCATTACCGAGGCGCGCGTGCAGAGTGACAAGCTCAAAGACGGCGGCTGCAGCTACGACATTCTGGGCGCCAACCGCGAACTGGCCGGCGCCGAAGTCGAGCTGGTGGAAGTGGAGCGCCGCGAGCGCCGCTTAAAACTCGCTATTGCCGCCGTGGCCAGCGAATACGACTTTGTTCTGATTGACTGCCCACCGAGTTTGAGCATGCTCACCTTGAATGGTCTGTGCTGCGCGCACGGCGTGATCGTGCCGATGCAGTGCGAATACTTTGCGCTCGAAGGATTGACCGATCTGGTCAACACCATCAAGCAAGTTAAAGCCAACCTCAACGACGACCTGCAGATCATCGGTCTGCTGCGGGTGATGTTCGACCCGCGCATTACCCTGCAGCAGCAGGTGAGTGATCAGCTCAAGGCGCATTTTGGCGACAAGGTGTTCAACACCGTGATCCCGCGCAACGTGCGCCTGGCCGAAGCGCCCAGTTACGGTATGCCCGGCGTGGTATTTGACCCCAGTTCCAAAGGAGCGCAGGCGTTTGTGGCGTTTGCGCAGGAAATGGTTATACGCATCGCCAGCATGTAATCGATATGTCCAGCCCAAACCTTCTTGTATTGCCGGGATGGCAAAACTCCGGCCCCGACCACTGGCAAAGCCGGTGGGAGCCACTCTATGGCATGGAGCGCGTGGAGCAGCACGACTGGATGCGCCCGCTGCGTGGTGACTGGATTGCGCGACTGGAAGACGTGCTGCTGGCACAAACAGGCCCCAGCGTACTGGTGGCGCACAGCCTTGGCTGTTTGCTAGTAGCAGCATGGGCTTCGCACTCGCGCAACACGCATCTGGTGCAGGGCGCTTTGTTGGTGGCGCCTGGCGACCCCGAGCGCGAAGAGTTGCGCGCTGCGCTCAAAAGCTGGTGGCCTGTGCCTTTGCAGCCGTTGCCTTTCAACAGTATTCTGGTGGGTAGCACCAGTGACCCATATTGCACGTTCGAGCGTGCGCAGCAGTTTGCCAATGCCTGGGGTGCCCAGTTCGTGAACTACGGCGCACGGGGCCACATCAATACCGAATCGAATCTGGGCGATTGGCCCGAGGGCTACGCTCTGCTGCAGCTGCTGATTCACACGTCAACAAAAATCTAGAAGGAAGTCGACCATGGTCACCAAGAAACCTAAGGGATTGGGAATGGGGTTGGAAGCGCTGTTGGGCCCCAAAGTCTCGGACCCTACGCCAGAAGAGGCCGCTGCGGCCGCCGCAATTTTGCCCAGCACCTTGCTGTTGGCGGACATGGTGGCCGGTGTTTACCAGCCCCGTACCCGCATGGACGAAGGCGCGCTGTACGAGCTGGCCGAGAGCATCAAGGTGCAAGGCATCATGCAGCCGATTTTGGTGCGCCGTCTGAGCGAAGCGGACTCCGTGGTGGCCCGCGAAAAAGCGCAAGCCGCTGGTGTCGGGTTGCCCGGTGGCGGCACGACGCGACCGGTGTACGAGATCATTGCCGGTGAGCGCCGTTTCCGTGCGGCCAAGTTGGCTGGGCTGGACAGCGTGCCAGTGCTGGTGCGCGATGTGCCCAACGAGGCCGCTGCCGCCATGGCGCTGATTGAAAACATCCAGCGCGAAGACCTCAATCCGCTGGAAGAAGCGCAGGGTCTGCAGCGCCTAATCAAAGAATTCGGCCTGACGCACGAAACCGCTGCGCAGGCTGTGGGTCGTTCGCGCAGCGCTGCCAGTAACCTGCTGCGCCTGTTGAACTTGGCCGACCCCGTGCAAACCATGCTGATGGCAGGGGACATCGAC
>JBEANP010000049.1:0-12957 GCA_041165385.1 Pseudomonadota bacterium
CTGGCTGGGTTGCACGCATGCAATTCGCCAAGTGCGCATTACAGCTACATGCTTACCGTGCCGTGTGACTCGCCTTTGTTTCCATTGGACTTGCTTGAACGGTTGACAAAGGCATTGACGGACACGGGCGTAGATATTGCCATGGCTTCTGCGCCCGAAAGTAACCCAGACGGCACCACAACCCTGCGCAGGCAGCCGGTTTTTTGTCTTGTGAAGACAAGCCTTTTTTCTAGCTTGCAGCAATTCGTCAACGCTGGGGGCAGCAAAATATTTGCGTGGGTGCAGCAGCACCACTATGCAGAGGTAGCGTTTGACCGCGTAGGAGATGCGGCCAATGCTTTTTTCAATGCCAACACTCTGGCACAACTTCAACACTTAGAGCAGTCATGAAATCACTCGCGCAAGTAGCTGCCCAGCTACAGGGCTACGACCCCCAAGCACTGCGCGCGGATGCAGCCTTGCAGTTTTTGCAAGGCCTGGTGTCGCCCGTGGTGCAACACCAGCAGGTGGAACTAAAACAGGCACTAGAGCGCATCTTGGCAACGGACGTGATATCGCCCATCAACGTACCTGCGCACGACAACTCGGCCATGGATGGCTTTGCTTTTGACGGCACACAATTGCAAACCACGCAAGCACTGCACTTGACCATCGTAGGCACTGCGTTGGCGGGCAAGGCATGGCAAGGCACAGTTGAAGCAGGCCAATGCGTGAAGATCATGACGGGGGCGGTGATGCCTGCAGGTCTGGACACCGTGGTGCCACAAGAGCTAACGCAGCAAACCGGTAACACTATTTCAATAGCACCCGGAGTACTGCAGCGCGGTGACAACCGCCGCTTCATGGGTGAAGACCTGATGCAAGGAAAAGCCGCAGTCACAGCGGGCAGTCGTGTGACCCCTGCGGCGCTAGGATTGCTGGCCAGCTTGGGCATTGCCGCCGTAGAGGTGGTGCGCCCCCTGCGGGTAGCGTTCTTTTCTACCGGTGATGAGATTCTGAGCTTGGGCGAAGCTCCCCGCGAAGGGGCGGTATACGACAGCAATCGCTACACCCTATTTGGTTTGCTGATCCGAATGGGTGTTGAGGTGATTGACATGGGCGTGGTTAAAGACGATCCGCTTGCCCTGGAAGCTGCCTTCACATTAGCCGCGACGCAGGCAGACGCCATCATTACCAGCGGCGGTGTAAGCGTGGGTGAGGCAGACCACACCAAAGCCGTGATGCGCAAGCTGGCAGGCGGCGAATCCGGCGTAGCTTTTTGGAGAATTGCCATGCGCCCTGGGCGGCCTATGGCGGTGGGGCGTATCGGTGAAGCAGTGCTATTTGGCTTACCCGGCAACCCCGTGGCTGTGATGGTGACCTTTTTGGCATTTGTACGGCCTGCCTTGTTACAGATGATGGGCTGCAGCGCCCCACCTCTACCCCTACTCAAGGCGCACAGCGCAGAGGCCATTCGCAAAAAACCCGGCCGCACCGAGTACCAGCGTGGGGTAGTTAAATCTGCTGCCAACGGGGCCTTAACGGTAGCAACCACCGGACAACAAGGGTCGGGCGTACTCAGCTCAATGGCCCAGGCCAACGGCCTCATCGTGCTAGGGCACGATCAAGGCAATGTAGCTGTGGGTGATGAGGTCGACGTGATGATGTTTGCCGGGGTGATATAGCGCCTGTAGCGCCTAAAGCGGGTGGGCCGGGTCGCCCACGCCGCTAGCGTCGTGAATATGGTCGACAACCACCGTCTTGATAGCACCAGGAGCGTGCTTGCGCGCCAACAGCGTGTACATGGTGGGCACCACAAAAATAGTCAGCAAGGTGCCCAGGCTCATGCCACCCACAATGACCCAGCCAATTTGCTTGCGGCTCTCAGCGCCGGCACCAACCGCCAGAGCCAATGGCACAGCGCCTAGCACCATCGCGCCCGTGGTCATCAAAATTGGTCGCAACCGCTGGGCTGCCGACTGCTTGATGGCCTGCACTGTCTCCATACCCTGCTCACGCAGCTGGTTGGCAAACTCCACCATCAAAATACCGTGCTTGGTAATCAGCCCCACCAGCGTAATCAGGCCAATTTGGCTGAATACATTGAGCGTGCCGCCCGACCACTTCAGCGCCAATAATGCACCCGCCATCGACAAGGGCACACTCAGCATGATGACCAGCGGATCAATAAAACTCTCAAACTGCGCCGCCAGCACCAAGAAAATAAATACCAAAGCCAGCAAAAACACCAGTGTCAGCGAATCAGACGATTTGCGAAACTCGCGGCTCGACCCATTCAGGTCGGTGGCGTAGCCGGGCTTCAACACTTTTTGTGCCGTTGCATCCATGAAGGTAAGTGCCTCGCCTAAGGCATAGTTGGGTGCCAGGTTGGAGGTGATCGTGGCAGAGCGGCGCTGGCCAAAGTGGTTCAACTCGCGTGGCACGACCACTTCACGAATTTTGACCAAAGCAGACAAAGGCACTAGTGCATCACCCTTGCCTCGCACGAATATTTTTTCAATGTCGTCCGGCGTGTCCCGGCCACTTGCGGTGGTTTTAACAACCACATCGTACTGCTGGCCTTCGCGCTTGTAGCGCGTCACGTTGCGACCACCAAGCATGGTCTCTACTGAGCGGGCAATGGATTCCACGCTAACACCCATATCGGCGGCCCGCTCCCGATCCACCTCCATGCGGAACTCGGGCTTATTCAACCTCAAGTCTGTGTCTACCTGAACAAAGCCAGGGTTCTTAGCCAGTTCATCCTGAAAAGCCCTCACCACTTGCGACAGATTTTGGTAACTGTCCGAGGTGATCACCACAAAATTCACCGGCCGCTGAGTAAACCCCTGCCCTAGCGAGGGTGGCGTGACCGGAAATGCCGTAACTCCGGACAGGCTAGACACTCGCCCCGTCATGTCGCGCGCCATGTCTTGCGTAGTACGGGTGCGCTCTTCCCAAGGTTTTGCACGGAAAAACACATTGCCCTGCGCCACCGTGGGGTTGCCGATGGTCGAGAAAATTCGGTCAAACTCAGGGTAGCTTTCACCAATGCGCTCAATGGCACGCGCATAGCGGTTGGAATAGTCCAAGGTGGACCCATCGGGTGCATTGAGCTGCACCAACACGACACCGCGGTCTTCGATAGGAGACAGCTCGCGCTTGATATCGCCCAACACCGACCACGACACCACACCACTGCCCAGCATAATAAGTACGATCAGCCAGCGCACGCGCAGGGTCCACCCCAGCAATTTCGCGTAAGCGTCAGTAACGCCTTGCAAAGCTGATTCCATCATCCGGTCAAACCACCAGGGGTTCGGGTTATGGCGCAGCAGCACCGACGACATCATGGGCGATAACGTCAACGCAACTACACCCGACACCAACACCGCACCCGCCAGCGCCAACGCAAACTCGGTGAACAACCTACCGGTTCTGCCGGGTGCAAAAGCCAATGGCACATACACCGCGACCAGTGTCATGGTCATTGCAACAATGGCAAAGCCCACCTCACGCGAACCCTGAATAGCCGCCTTAAAGGGCGACATACCATCTTCAATGTGGCGGTAAATGTTCTCCAGCATCACAATGGCATCGTCCACCACCAGCCCAATGGCCAATACCAGCGCCAGCAGTGTGAGCGTGTTGATACTAAAACCTGCCACGGCCATCAGCGCAAACGTACCAATCAAGGCCACGGGAATAGTGACCAGCGGAATAATGGCGGCGCGCAGGGTGCGCAAAAATACAAAGATCACCAGCGCCACCAGAGCCGAGGCCTCCAGAATAGTTTGGTACACCGCTTTGATAGAGCGATCGATAAAAACTGAGTTGTCGTTGGCGACGTCCAGTGTCACGCCAGCAGGAAGGTCTTTTTTCAGCTTAATCATCAGCTCACGCACGCCTGCCGACAGGTCGAGCGGATTAGCCGTGGCCTGGCGTATCACGCCCAGGCCGATTGCGTCGCGGCCATTCAGGCGCACAGCGGTGCGCTCATCTGCGGGCAACTGGCGCACTGTAGCGACATCACCAATACGCACCGGGTAGCCATTTACCGTGCGCACCACCACTTGAGAAAACTCTTGCGGGCGGGTCAAGTCTGTGGCTGCGGTGACATTGAATTCGCGCTGTGCACTTTCAATACGCCCAGCAGGAACCTCCAAGTTAGAGCGTCGCAACGCATCTTCTATGTCTTGAATGGTCAGCTTGTAGGCGGCCAATTTTTCGGCGTCCAACTGCACTTGCATTGAAAACAAACGTTCGCCAAAGATGGTTACGTCTGCCGCGCCGGGGGCGGTTTGCAGCAAGGGCTTGACCAAGGTGTTGGCCATCTCCGAGAGCTGCAACGCGTTGTGGGTGTCGGAACTCATGGACAAAAAGATAACGGGCTGCGCGTCAGCTTCCACCTTGGCAATGACGGGCTCGTCAATGCCTTGGGGCAAACGCTGGCGCACGCGCGAAGTTTTGTCGCGCACATCGGCTGCGGCAGAGTCGGCATCGCGGGTTAATGCAAAGCGCACCGAGATTTGGCTGCGCTCTTGGCGACTGCTGGAGGTAATGACGTCCACCCCCTCAATACCGGCGAGCGAGTCTTCCAAAATTTTGGTGACCTGAGCCTCGACTACTTCACTGGACGCACCCGCAAACCGGGTCGTGACCGTGACGACGGGTTCGTCAATTTTGGGGTATTCGCGCACCGCCAAACGGTTGAACGACACGGCCCCAATCAGCATGATCAGGAGGGACAGCACGGTCGCAAAGACCGGGCGACGAATGGAGGTTTCAGCCAATTGCATGGTGGGAGCCCTACCCTATCGGCTTGCCGCTGCGGCGGGAACGGATGCCGCACCAGCTACGGGGCCTGCTGCTGCGCTCGGTGGCTTGCCTAACTCGACGATGCGCAAAGCAGTGCCGTCTTTTTGCAGGCGCTGTTGGCCAGCCACCACAATGGTTTGCCCCTCTGTTACACCGTCCGTGATTTCAACCTTGCCCTGGCGACGCACCCCCAACTTGACCTCTTGCCGCAGGGAAACCCACTGGGTATCAGGTGGCAAATTGGCGGCTGCAGGCACTGCAGAAGGTTCTACCACGCGAATCACAAATTGCTTGCCCCCTTGTGGCACGATAGCCTCTTCAGGCACCACCAAAGCTGCGTCGTTCACGCCAAAAATGGCGGTCACGCGAGCGAACATGCCAGGACGCAAGGGCCCACCACCACCAAGGGCACCGCCCGCGGCGGGCTTTTTGCCAGTCGGGTTCACAGAGGCCGCGTTGCCCTGCTGTGCGGTGGGAGCACTCAAAGAATTCGGGCCCGCACTATTGGGACGTGCTGCTACGGGTGCAGGTTCACCAGCCGTGTTGGGCAATGTGGCGCGCACGCCGACTGAGCGGGCATTAACATCCAACAATGGATCAATGGCTTCAATACGCGCCTTGAAAATGCGACCCGGAAATGCCTCTAGAGAAAGTGCCACGGTTTGCTGAGCCTTGAGCTTGCGCTGAAACCGCTCGGGCAGGCGAAAGTCCACCAGCATGGTGCTGGTGTCTTCCAAGTTCACCAAATCGGCACCGTCTTTCACATAGTCGCCGATGTTCACATTGCGCAGTCCCAAAGTACCATCAAACGGGGCGGCGATGGCCATGCGAGACAAGCGCGCGTCTGATAAAGCCAGCTGTGCCTGGGCTACTTGTAAGGCTGCACTGCTTTCGTCCAACACCCGCTGGGCAACAAAATTTTGCGCTACCAACTCTTGGTTGCGCTTGTAGTTAGCCTGGGCAATGGACACTTGGGCCTTGGACTGACTTACTTCGGCGCGCTGCAGGGTGTCGTCTAATTGCACCAGTAACTGGCCTTTGCGCACCCGAGCACCATCAACGAAACCCAACTCTTTGACCCTGCCTGCAACTTCGGGACGCAACATGACGCTTTGACGCGAACGCAAGCTGCCGACTGACTGGGCATCGTCTTGCAGCGAAATTTTCTCTACCTTAGCGACTTCTACGCCTGCAGCCCTCGCCGGTTGGGCGCCACTAGCTCCTGTTTTAGGAGCAGATGCTGTTCCGGCTGCAGTGTTAGCAGTAACTTCTTTGGGTCCGCTGGGCTGCGACTGGTACCACCACGCTGCAACACCGGCCACGGCCATGCCAACCACTGCAATTGCAGGGTATAAAAATTTCGATGCCATGAATGTCGATTCCTCGTTATTTTTTTTGCAGCGCCATATCAACGCCACGGTTTGCCAGCCCATCGGCCCGCTCATTGCCAGGGTCACCCGCATGCCCCTTAACCCAGCGCCAATCAATTGTATGGCCCGCCTGTGACACCACGGCGTCGAGCTGCTGCCATAAATCGACGTTTTTCACGGGCGCTTTGGCCGCAGTTTTCCACCCCTTGGCTTTCCATCCCACCAACCACTCAGTCATGCCTTTGAGAACATACTGGCTGTCCACAAACAGAGTCACTGCACATGGCCGCTTCAAAGCCGTCAGCGCCTGAATGACCGCCATCATCTCCATGCGGTTGTTGGTTGTGAGCGGCTCGCCGCCAAAAAGTTCCTTCTCAGAACCATCGGGCGAACGCAACAATGCGCCCCATCCGCCGGGACCAGGATTGCCTTTGCAGGCCCCGTCGGTGTAAATGACCACTGAGTTCAATCGTGTTTCTCCAGTTGCTGAAATTCGGCGCCTCGGTTGGCTACCGTTACTTGTTTACTTACTTTGGGTGGCGCTGCCTTCCACGCCGGGCTGAGCAGGCGCATGCCGCGCACCCGCTTGACCGCCACCAAGAAATACGCCGCGCCAAAAATAGGCCACCATCGGGGGCCTGCGCGGTCCATCCATTCAAACTGCTGTAACCATTTTTCGTTGTCAACTGCGGGGCAATAGCAACCAAACTGCCCTACTTCGACCTCAAAACTCAACAAGCGCAGCCAGTCACGCAAGCGCCAGTAGCCAATGAATTCGCCACAGTCGGGCAAAAATAGTTTGCCGCTACCCAGGCGCTTGTATAAATGGGCGCGTTGCTGGCGCAGCCCCCACAGGCTTAAAGGGTTCAGTCCGCATACCACCACACGCCCCTCGGGTACCAGCACCCGTTCCACTTCGCGCAGGGTGGCATGTGGGTCGGAGCTGAATTCCAGGGTGTGGGGCAACACCACCATGTCGATGCTGCTGGCGGGAAATGGCAGCGCTGCAAAGTCGGTCAAGAAAACCACCTGGGGCTGTGAACCCGCTTGCGTGCCCTGAGTAATAGCCAAGTGATCGTTCGCCAGCCACTGGTGGGGCATACGGTTAGCCTTCAAGCCATTGAGCTCCGGCACCCCCAGTTGCAGCGCGTGGTAGCCGAAAATATCAGCCACCGCAGCATCCACCTGGGTGCGCTCCCACGCCAACAGGTACTGGCCTGCTGGGGTTTGAAACCATTGGTGCAAATCTATAATTTGGCTGCTCATGACCTTACTACCACTGCCCGCTTTTGACGATAACTACATCTGGATGTTGCACGACGGGCGCAATGCACTGGTAGTAGACCCCGGCGACGCACAACCCGTTTTGCAAGCCCTGCAGCGCGAGGGCGTGCAGTTGCAGGCCATTCTAGTCACCCACCACCACTTTGATCACACCGGGGGTATCGACACGCTGCGAGACGCCACCGGCGCAGCGGTATATGGCCCAGCGACAGAAGTCATTCCCCAGCCCTTGACTCCATTGGGCGGAGGCAACCGCCTACAGACGCTGGGTTTGACGTTCAGCGTGTTGGATGCGCCTGGGCACACCAGCGGCCATATTGCTTACTTCTGCGAAGCCATGGATGGCGCACCGCTGCTGTTTTGTGGCGACACCTTGTTCAGCGCGGGGTGTGGGCGGCTTTTTGAGGGCACACCAGCGCAGATGCTGCATTCCTTGGAACAACTGGCCGCCTTGCCAGGCGATACCCGTGTGTGTTGCACCCATGAATACACCCTGAGCAATCTGAAATTTGCGCTGGAAGTAGAGCCCGGCAATGCCGAGTTAGTGGCCTACGCCGCACATTGCACAACTTTACGTAGCCAGGGCGTGCCAACGCTGCCCAGCACCGTGACAATGGAGCGCAAAATCAATCCCTTTCTGCGCAGCAGCGAGCCGGAGGTCATCGCCTCAGTCCGCACCCATGATGCTGCCAGCGTAGAACAATTCGGCGCATTTGCAACGTTGCGCCAATGGAAGAACACCTACCGATGAATGTCTTTAAAGCCCTTTGCCTGTCTGCAGTAGTGTGGCTTGCAGGTTGTGCAACCGGGCCCTTTCCGGCATCCCAATCAACGCCGCCGGAAACCCCACCGACCAAGGTTTCGGTGAGCACTGTCCAAAGTGCCAACAAACCGAAAACTGCAATTCCCAAACAAGACTCTGCGCCTCTGGCGCAGATCGCTGAGCAGCAGACATCATCGCGCAGCGTGACCTCGTTGGCTCCGCCCACTGATATCTGGGAGCGCATTCGCCGTGGCTACGGTATGAATGACTTTGACACCGACTTGGTGCGTGACCGTGAACAGTGGTATGCCAGCCGGCCTGACTATATTTTCCGGATGACCGAGCGGTCCAGAAAATATCTTTTCTATATTGTTGAAGAGCTTGAAGTGCGCAATATGCCCACCGAACTGGCACTGCTGCCGTTCATCGAGAGCGCTTTTAATCCCCAAGCAGTATCTGTGGCCAAAGCCGCTGGCATGTGGCAGTTCATGCCAGCCACCGGCAAGTACTTTGAACTCAAACAAAACGCTTTTCGAGACGACCGGCGTGACGTGCTGGCCTCCACCCGTGCGGCTCTGGACTATTTGCAAAAGCTGCACACCATGTTTGGCGATTGGCACCTGGCTTTAGCAGCCTACAACTGGGGGGAAGGCAGTGTGCGCCGTGCAGTGACCAAAAATGAGCGCGCTGGCTTGGCCGCCAGTTATAACGACTTGAATATGCCTATGGAAACACGTTTTTATGTGCCCAAGTTGCAAGCGATTAAAAATATCATCACCAACCCTGAAGCCTTCAACTCCAAGCTGCCGGTAATTGAAAACCACCCCTACTTTCAGACCGTGGCGATTCACCGCGACATTGATGTCACTTTGGCGGCCAAGTTGGCAGGGGTGCCGCTAGACGACTTTAAGGCGCTCAACCCATCGGTCAACAAGCCCATCATCATGGCCGCGGGTACACCGCAAATTTTGCTACCTTGGGATAACGCTGAGGTCTTCCAAAACAACCTTGAAAGCTTCAGTGGGGGGCGTTTAGCCAGCTGGACCGTGTGGATTGCGCCCACCACGCTGCGCCCTGCCGATGCAGCCAAGCGCGTGGGCATGTCTGAGGCAGACTTGCGAGCCATCAACAACATTCCTGCACGGGTGCTAATTAAGGCAGGCTCTAGCCTGTTGGTGCCCCGCTCGGCCCACATGGACAAAGACATCACCGAGCATATGGCCGATAACGGCCAGGTCTCATTGGCACCTGAAATTGTGCTTAAACGCAGCACTGTGCGCGCCGGCAAGGGAGAAACCGTAGCCAGCATTGCGCGCAAGTACAAAGTCAGCACCGACACGGTAGCGCAATGGAACAAAGTAAGCGCTGGTGCCAGCTTCAAAGCAGGCCAACAGGTCGTAGTGTTTCTGCCAGAAAGTCGCAAAATCACGGTAGCTGCCCAACCAAACACTAAAAAGCGAGTTGCTGCTGCTCCCATAAAGCAGCCCGGCACTAAGCTGGCTAAACGCTGAACAGGTTATTTGGCAAGCGCAAGCAGCACTTTACGGTTAGCGATAACCGGTAAACAAGATCGCAATATTGACTAGCAGTGCCAGCGTCCACACGCCGCTGCGTGCGTTAGCCATACCCGCCACGTACATCATGATGTAGAGCAAGCGCAACACCACAAACAAAAACGCCAATATATCCAACCGGGCTTGCGCTGCGCCGAGCTGGTGGGCAATAAGCACCGCACCAATAAAGAAGGGCAAAGCCTCAAAACTATTGGCCTGGGCGGCATTGGCGCGTGCACGCCAATCGGTTTGGCGGGCTAGCCAAGCGCGCGGGTCACCATTGTCATAACCGCCGTCGCGTCGCGGGGTGCCGAACTTACCTGCCTTGGCAAGGCCCGCACACACGATGGGTAGCAATGCCACCACCAAAACACACCAATAAGCGACGGTGAAATGGGCGTTAAGCATGAAAACCTTCTCTGTAAATGGATGTTAAACGGTTAGAAATGCTATTATTTTAGTAGCTAATTGCGCCTAATGCGCTTGGGCTAGCGGCGGTCCACCAGCGCGTGGGCAATGGTGCCCAAATCAACGTACTCCAACTCACTGCCTACAGGTACGCCACGTGCCAAGCGCGTAGGCTTGACCCCCCGTTCTTTGAGCCCCTGCGCAATGACATGCGCGGTGGCCTCACCCTCGGCGGTGAAGTTGGTCGCCAAAATCACTTCTTGCACATGGCCGTTACAGGCGCGGTCAAACAGCTTTTTCAGGCCCAAATCGTGGGGGCCCACGCCATCGAGCGGGCTGAGTTTACCCATCAGCACAAAGTACAGCCCCTTATAGGCCCCAGTGCGCTCCATGGCGGACTGATCCGCTGGAGTTTCCACTACGCACAGTTGGGTGTGGTCGCGCCGGTTGTCGTTACAAGTGGCACACACCTCATGCTCAGTGAACGTGTGGCATAGCGTGCAGTGGTGCACGTTGCTGCTGGCGTCAAACAAAGCGCGCGAAAGCGCTTGCGCACCGGCACGATCGTGCTGTAACAAATGAAACGCCATGCGCTGCGCCGACTTGATGCCCACCCCCGGCAGACGCTTGAGCGACTGAATCAACGCATCCAGGGAGTTGGTATCAGACACTTAGAACGGGAATTTCATGCCGCCGGGCAGGCCCGGCATTCCGGCTGAAATTTTGGCCATTTTTTCGCTGGAGGTGTCTTCAGCCTTGCGCACAGCGGCGTTGAATGCTGCGGCAACCAAGTCTTCGAGCATGTCTTTATCGTCGGCCAACAAACTGGGATCGATGGTGATGCGCTTAACGTCGTGCTTGCAGGTCATGGTGACCTTGACCAAGCCCGCGCCGGACTCGCCGGTAACTTCGATATTGCCCAGCTCGTCCTGGGCTTTTTTCATGTCTTCTTGCATGGTCTGGGCTTTTTTCATCAGGCCAGCGAGTTGTCCTTTATTGAACATAGTGTCTTTCTAAAAAGTTCTGAAAATTGGGTTAGGTAAGCTTTTTTGAAGATCAGAGCGGTTTGATCGACCCGGGCACGATTTTCGCGCCAAAGTCGCGCATCATGGTTTGCACAAAAGGGGTGTCAAAAATTATCTTTTCCGCCGCCAGCTGTCGCTCTTGCGATGCAGCATTGTTGCGCCGGCTGGGGCTGTCTGTCACACGGCCAATTTCTACCGCCAGTGTCACATCAAATCCGGCGCCCTTCAGTGCGGCAGCCAGTCTGTCGCGAGTGCCGGGCAGGTTGAGTGACTCGCGGTCTACGCGCAGCAGCCATTGGTCGGTGTCTCGGCCCACCAGTTGCGACTGCAACGCCAGCTCGCGCACCATGGCGTTGATGGCGTCGCCGGCGATGAGCTGCTGCACGGTGGTATGCCAAAAGCTACCTTCCTCAGTCGGAATCAGCACCGGCGCGGCCTGTGCGGCAGTCGCGTCAGCACGGGTTTCGCTCAGCTGGCGCACCGGAACTGCTACAACTTTAGTAGCTGCTTGCGCAGTCTCCACGGGGGCTGCAGCCTGATTTGACTCAAAATCTTCGTCTAGGTCGGGACCTGAATCACGAATCTCATAGCCGCGCTGTGCAGTGTCGCGCACCGGCAGCACGTGACCCGGAGGAACCGCCAGCGTTTCGGATGGTACGGGCGCAACTGGCGCAGTCTCAGCCACTGGCGCGTCGTCCCATGGCTGCACGACTGCTGGTTTGGCGGCGATGGGAGCAGTTGGAACTGGAAGATACACACCTACGGCAGCGGGTGCAGCCGTGGCAACTCTCGCCTGCGCCATCTCTGAAGCCGCAATAGCGGGGGCACCTGTGGGCCTGCTAACAGACGGCAAAGCGGGTGGTTGTTTGGGCTGTGGCGCAAGCTGCGCCGCGGGACTATTTAGAGTTTTTTTTTCAGCCGTGCCGTAGGCATTGGGCTTGAACGCCAGCAAGCGCAACAGCACCATGGTCAGCGCGGCGTATTCGTCGGGGGCCAGCCCCAAGTCACCTCTGCCATGCAGGCAAATGCTGTACAGCAGCTGCGTTTCGTCCATGGGCATGAGCGATGCCAAACGCGCCGTATCGGCTGCCTCGGGGTCGGTGTCGTCGTCCGTTGCGCCTATGGCAGCACCGGCACTTTGGGCCAATGTTTGCAGTACGGCCATGCGCTGCAGCACGGTGGACATTTCTTCCAAGGTAGAGGCAGCGCTCAGTCCGTTGAGGCGCAACTCCTCGGAGGTTTCCACCACCGTTTTGCCATCGCCCACGGCCAGCGCTTCAATCAGGCGAAACACATACGAGCGGTCCACACTGCCCAACATCTGACGCACAGTCGCCTCTTGCAACTGGCCGGAACCAAAGGCAATCGCTTGGTCGGTCAAACTGAGCGCATCGCGCATAGAGCCGCGCGCGGCGCGGGCCAGCAGGCGCAGGGCTTGAACTTCGGAGCTGACCTGCTCCACTTCCAGCACCTTGCTCAGGTGCTCGCGAATGGTCTCGGGCGCCATGGGGCGCAGGTTGAACTGCAAGCAGCGGCTCAGCACGGTGACTGGCACTTTTTGCGGGTCGGTTGTGGCCAGCACAAATTTCAAATACTCGGGTGGCTCTTCCAGCGTCTTCAACATGGCGTTGAACGCGGTGTTGGTGAGCATGTGCACCTCGTCGATCATGAAGACCTTGAAGCGCCCCTGCACCGGTTTGTAAACCGCCTGCTCCAGCAGGGCCTGGACTTCGTCCACACCCCGGTTGCTGGCGGCG